>CAXBHA010000207.1:0-5291 GCA_963974955.1 uncultured Yeosuana sp.
TTACATCAACCAGTGCCGTTTGTGTAACCGGTTTGGCTGTGGTTGATACAGGTTCATATTTTACACTTTTTGGACAAACCATTATTTTATGTCTAATCCAAATAGGAGGGTTGGGGATTTTAACGTTCGCCAGTTATTTTGGTTATTTTTTTAAAGGAGGATCTACCTATGAAAATCAATTGACATTAAGCGATTTAACAGGTTCCAACAAATTAGGGGAGGTCTTTTCAACGATAAAACGAATTCTTATAATTACTTTTTCAATAGAATTAGCCGCCGCCGCTTTAATATTTACAAGTTTAGACTCAACCTTATTTACATCGTTCGCCGATCGTTTGTTTTTTTCCGTATTTCATTCAATATCAGCTTTTTGTAATGCTGGTTTTTCCACACTTTCCCATAACCTTTATGACTCCGGCTTTAAATATAATTATTATTTGCAAACCGTGGTTATGTTTGCTTTTGTGTTGGGAGGACTCGGTTTTCCAATCGTTGTTAATATTTTAAAATATCTTAAATATTTTTTAACGAAACGCCTGTTTTATTTTGGGACCAATAAATACCATTACAAGCCATGGGTTCTTAACTTGAATAGCCGGATTACATTAATTACAACGATGACTTTAACAATTGTGGGAACCATTATATTTTACGCAAATGAATACCATAATACCTTAGAAGAGCATCACGGCATAGGGAAATTTATCACAGCTTTATTTGGAGCAACAACACCAAGAACAGCTGGTTTTAATACTGTAGTTATGTCCGCCTTACATTTTTCAACGACTATGTTGATTTTTCTTTTAATGTGGGTAGGAGCGTCTCCAGCGTCAACTGGTGGTGGTATAAAAACAAATACGTTTGCAATTGTCATCCTTAATTTTTTAAGTTTAGCTAAAGGAAAGACAAGAATTGAAGTATACAGAAGAGAAATTGCAGATATCTCTGTACGAAGAGCTTTTGCCGTTATCTCACTTTCATTATTGGTAATTGGTTTGGCGATCATGTTAATTTCCATTTTCGATAGTGAAAAAAGTTTATTAGACATCGCGTTTGAATGTTTTTCTGCTTATAGCACCGTGGGGTTAAGTCTGGGAATTACAGCTAGTTTGAGTGGATTTAGCAAATTAGTACTTATCGTTGTGATGTTTGTTGGTAGAGTTAGTATGTTGTCTATTTTAATAGCAGTCGTTAGAAAAGTAAAAGAACAGAATTACAGATATCCAAAAGAAGAAATTTCAATAAATTAAAAAAAATTTGAATGTCCGTAATTTGTCATAAATCTGAAAATATAATAATTTTGTCATTCCGACAAAGGAGGAACCGCATTGATTTTCAATAGATTCTTCATTTCGTTTCACTCCATTCTGAATGACAAAAATGGTATTATGAATGAATACGGACATTCAAAAAAAAAAATAAACGTATGAAATATATTATTGTGGGCTTAGGGAATTTTGGAGCATCCTTAGCAAAAAAACTAACCGAGCAAGGTAATGAAGTGATAGGTATTGATACAGATATGAATCGTGTTGATGCCCATAAGGAAAAAATATCTCATACTATATGTATGGATGCAACCGATGAGTTTACTGTTGCTGGGTTACCGTTGGCAGATACAGACATGGTTATAATAGCCATTGGAGAAAATAAAGGCGCTAATGTTATGGCAACTGCCTTATTTAAAAACTTCCAAGTAAAACGATTGATAAGTCGAGCCATTGAACCTTTACATGAAAAAGTGCTATATGCTATTGGAGTAGATGAGATTGTTCATCCTGAAGAGGAATCTGCAGAACGTTGGGCCAAAAAACTTAGTTTAAAAGGTGTTGTTGACTCTTTTGAGCTAAGTGATGATTATAGTATCGTAGAAATCAATCTGCCAAAACAATTTAATGGGAAAACCATTAAGGAAATAGGCATGAGGGAAAACTACAATTTGCTGGTGTTAACAACCATATCAAATAGTGAGGAAAAAAGTATTATTGGAAAAACCAGAAATATAACAAAAGTTCAAGGATTAGCGCATCCTAATGATGTCCTAAACGTAGACGATATATTGGTCGTCTATGGCTCTAACGGGCACATCAAAAAGTTTTTGAGAAAATAATTTTTCTTAGTTTACAAAAGTTTTATGTCTAGTATTTATAAGTGGAAATGATGCAACTATCTTCCCAAAGTATAACTTGCACCAGTTGGTAACTCTTTAATAAACTCCAATACTTTCTTTAATAATTTTTTTAATTTCGTTTTCATAGCGTATAAATAGATTGATCTTCTTTATTATAAAACAGCTATAATGACTTTATTCCTACCGTTCGAAGACGTAAAAATTATTTTTGGCTAGAACCAATTCTCATATTTTAACAATCATTTTACCTTTATTTTTCCCTTCAAAAAGAGCGATAAAAGCCTCTGGTATATTTTCAAACCCGTCAACAACCGTCTCGGTGTACGTTAATTTATTGTCTGTTAACCAACTTGATAATTGTTGCATCGCTTCTGGAAATTTTTCGACGTAATTAGACACAATAAACCCTTGCATTAATGCGCTGTTTTTAACTAAAAAAGGTTGAACACTTATACTTTGAGGTAATTCTGTATTGTTGTATATTGAAATGGCCCCGCAAATAATCATTCGAGCAAATTTGTTAATATTAAAAAGCACTGCATCTGAAATTGGGCCACCAACATTATCAAAATAAATATCCACACCATTAGGAGCAGCACTTGCAATGGAAGCTCGCATGTCTTTAGTTGTATTGTAATTTATGGCATGGTCAAATCCGAATTGAGATATTAACAGGTTTACTTTTTCATCGGTTCCAGCGATGCCAATAACATGTAATCCTAAAATTTTCCCTATTTGCCCAACAATGCTACCCACTGCACCTGCGGCACCAGAAACCACAAGCGTTTCTCCATCTTTAGGTTTGCCAATCTGTAAAAGTCCTAAATAAGCTGTTAAACCAGTCATTCCTAAAACTCCCAAATAGGCACTTAAAGGTGCTTTATCTTTGTCTACCTTTAATAAACCTTCTCCTTTGGAGATTTGTTTTGTTTTCCAATCTAACATGCCTACAACATAATCACCTGCTCTAAAAGAATTGTGTTTTGATTCTAAAATTTTTGCTACAATACCAGAATGTATTGGTTTGGTAACCTCAAATGGAGGGACATACGACTTTCCGGCATTCATTCTTCCCCTTAAATATGGATCTACAGAAACATATACTGTTTCTAAAAGTAACTCGCCATCTTTAATTTCAAGATTGATATCTTCTTTTAAAAACTCAAAATCCTTTAAAGTTGGTTTTCCTATGGGTCGTTGTTTTAATATAATTGTCTCAATCATGGTTTTTGTGTTTTATTCTATTAAAAGTAATAATAAAGCTTAGTCCTGGCCCAATGTGGTGTGGACTTTTTATGTAATGAATACTATTTTATAAAATCTAAATCCAAGACATTAAAATTGTTTGCCGCCTTTACTAATAGGGTAGAGCCAATTATTTCAAATAATTGATTGGTTTTAACAATAAACTCCGTTTGTTTTTCAATTTTGTAATTGGGAATTCCTAATAGTGTTAAATCTGTGGTTTCTGAATATTGTTTGATTAACTCGTAAAACGGTATTTGCTCTATAACATTATCAATTATTTTAATGTCAATATTGACTCTTAAATCCTGAACCAGTTTAGCAATTTTGTTGTAAATAATCTTATCGTCCACATTATTATTATTTACAAACAAGATGCGTATTGTTGTTTGGTGCCATTTTGGCGATGCAATGATAAATCGTGCAATATTCAGCATCATTTCTGCATTTTTACTATCTGTTTCTCGCCACCATAAATCTACTGTATGGTACGTTCCAAATTTTTTCCTTTTGTCAAAATCGAGATACAACAAATTATAATCTAAATGCAGCAAAGTTTCGGTCATTTTAGCATATTCTTTTGAATCTTCCAAACCTTTAGGCCAGCCCATCATAATGGTATTGGGCTCAACTCCAGAAAACCCAAACGTGGCAGCAATATTAGTGATGCCTTTATAAATATTATCAACTTTTATTTGCCTTGCGAAGATGCCAAGGTCTTTAAAATTTTCATCTTGAACAATTTGCTCGGTTTTCTTTAAAGGCGGCGTATCGCCATTTTTATCTAATATTAGCTTAAAATTAGTAACGATACCTGTTCTGCCCGAAACCGTTTTACTTAACTCTAATAAATACGATTGATGCTCACTTTGACCACTAAATAAAATGATATTAGGATTCCAGCTCGAATTTACTTCTGGATTGGAATTAATTTTTTTCAAGCCTTTATTCACCACATTTTCCCATACACTTCTCCAAACATCGTTCGACTGTATTTTAACCTCTTTGCGCTGAAGCCAGAAGTAAAGACCTCCAATAACGGCCAAGGCGCCAAACATGGCAACCATATCCAGTTTAAACATAACTGCAAAACTAGCAAAAAACCCAAGTAAACCTATCCAACGCTTAATTTTAAAGCTTGGCTGAAAATCTGGGTTTGCCCAACTTTCCAAGAAAAAAGCTATGTTTATAAAACCATAAGCTGTTAGATAAAACATAGAAACCACACGGGCAATTACATCCAATTCACCTATAAGAATTCCAGCTTCTGCAATTAGAAATACCATTACTAGAGCGTTTACAGGCTCATTATTTTGTCCTTTCCCTTTTGCAAAAAGTTTAGGAGTCACTTTATCCATAGACATGGCCTGCAATATTCTAGGCCCGCCAAGAATACCTCCTAAAGCAGAGGATAAAGTAGCGCCCCAAATTCCGGCTACAACTGCAGGAGCAAAAAAGGCAACTTTCATTAAAATATTATAATCTGATATTAAAGCATCAGAATTAATGGAGTATGCAATAAAAACGGCTAGAATAATATAAACCAAAAGCCCAACGCCTATGGCATATAACGTGCCTTTAGGGATGGATTGTTTGGGGTCTTTTAAATCACCGCTCATGGCAATACCTGCTGTAAAACCAGTAACGGCAGGGAAAAATATGGCAAAAACAATATCCATTGGCACCGAGCCTTCGGTTGCCATCATGCTTACGGTTTGAGGAGCAAATTCTCTAGTGCCAAAAAATATAGAGACCAACGACACCGCAATAGCTGTTAAAATGATGTATTGAGACTTAAGAGCCACCGATGTGCTTATTAAGGCAAGTACGGTTAATGATACAAGTGCAATAGTGCCAGTTAATCTAAAATCGTTTATAGTCATTCCAAAGCCAAAATAGTCATTAAAACTTTCGG
>CAXBHA010000208.1:0-5283 GCA_963974955.1 uncultured Yeosuana sp.
GTGCCGATGGTAATGTTATTGATATGGAAATTAGAATTTCAGAAGGTAAACCAGCCTATTTTAATAATGTTTCAGTTGTTGGAAACGATAAAACAAACGACCACGTTATATATCGGGAAATACGCACACGTCCGGGACAACTATACAGTAAGGCCAATGTTGTTAGAACGGTAAGAGAATTAGGCCAGCTTGGATTCTTTGATGCTCAAGAAATTTCACCAAATTTCAATAATCCAAATCCTATGGAAGGCACCATAGATATGGAATACTCTGTAAAGGAAACAGGTTCAAGTCAAATTGAATTGCAAGGTGGTTATGGCGGCGGCGGTTTTATAGGTACTTTAGGGTTGTCTTTTAATAATTTTTCAATAAAAAACCTGTTTAAAAAGGAAGCTTATAAACCCATTCCAATGGGCGATGGCCAAAAACTGGCCTTGCGTTTACAAGCAAGTCGTTTTTATCAAACATACAGTTTTTCATTTTCCGAACCTTGGTTAGGCGGCAAAAGACCGGTACAGTTTTCAACATCGTTATCTCAAACAAAACAGTTTTTATACGATCCGGTTACAAGAAATGCAGATAAGTCAAAACGTTTTAATATAACGGGCATCACTGTTGGTTTAGCTAAACGGTTAAGCGTCCCTGATGATTATTTTACGTTATCACAATCAGTAAGTTTTCAGGTTTACGATTTGCAAAATTATAATACAGGGCTGTTCACTTTTGGAAATGGTAGTTCAAAAAATTTATCGTACGCCATAGGACTTGGAAGAAACAATACCTACAATGACCCTATTTTTCCAACAGGTGGGTCAAGTTTTAACGTAACGGCAAAAATGTCCATCCCTTATTCATTATTTAATAATGTTGACTATGAATCCCTTAAAAATGAGCGTGACGCTCAACTCTTAATACGGGATGATGCATCACAATCAACTGCCAACAGAACAAATGCATCTACAAGAATTGGAGAAATAGACCAAGAACGATATAAATGGTTAGAATTTTATAAGGTAAACTTTAAAGGAGATTGGTATACTGAGGTTGTGAAAAATCTAGTATTAAGGCCCAGTATAGAATTTGGCTTTTTAGGAGCGTATAACAATGATAGGGGGGTTATCCCTTTTGAACGCTATTTTGTTGGGGGTGATGGTTTGAACACTTATTCCTTGGATGGTAGGGAAACTATTGGGTTGCGCGGATATCCTAATCAATCATTATCCGATCCGGATGGGGGTACTATCTATAACAAATTTTCTCTTGAGTTGCGTTATCCCATTACACTAAAAGCATCAGCAAAAATTTATGGTTTATCCTTCTTGGAAGGTGGAGCTTCTTATAATAATTTTAAAGATTACAATCCATTTGGCATTAAGCGTTCGGCTGGGTTGGGGATACGTATTTTTATGCCAGCGTTTGGATTATTAGGAATCGATTTTGGCTACGGATTTGATCCACTACCTGGGGAAACCGTAAAATCCGGTTGGCAAACCCATTTTATTATTGGGCAACAATTTTAACTTTGGCACGATATTTTCTAATGGTAGTTTGATGATTTGAAACCCGAATTGAAATTTTTAAGATTAAAATTCGTTAATTTTGAAAGTACAATTCAAAAAGTGACAGAAATCAAAACCAAATCATCTGTCGTTTTTAGAATTTATAATGAATAAATTATAAAAATATATTTAACAGATGAAAACGAACGTTCTTTTTTTACTGACAGTTGTGTTTGTCTTAAGCGTTTTTACATCACAAGCTCAAAGAGGTGTAAGAATAGCATATATAGACACAGAATATATCTTAGAAAAGGTCCCAGAGTATCAAGAAGCCACATTACAATTAAACGATAAGGTTCAGAAATGGAAAAATGAAATTGAAGCAAGATTGGCAGAAATTGAACAAAAAAGAAACGATTTAAGCAATGAAAAAGCACTTTTAACAAAGGAGTTGATTGATGAACGCGAAGAGGACATTGCTTTTGAAGAGAAAGAAATTCTGGATTATCAACAAAAACGTTTTGGTGCCAACGGGGATTTAATGATTCAAAAAAAGCAGTTAATGCAACCCATTCAAGATCAAATTTTTGCTGCAGTGCAAGATCTTGCAGCAAGCAAAAAGTATGATTTTGTTTTTGATAAATCATTAGATGCCATCATGTTATATTCTGCCAAACAATTTGATTTAAGTGAACAAATTTTAAGAAGTATTACAAGGGCTTCAAAAAGGAATCAATTACAATCAAAATCCGAAAGGAAAGATGCAGAATCGGAAGAATTGATACCCGAAATCAACGAAGCACTGGATGCAAGAGAAAAAGCAATGGAAGATAAGAAGGTAGAGCGAGAAAGCGCTATTGAAAAACGACGGCAAGAAATTTTAGCAGCTCGCGAATCCAAAAAACAAGAAGCAGAAGCAAGACGTCAAAAAATATTGGAAGACAGAGAAAAAGCAAAACAGGAAAAAATAGATGCTCGAAATAAGATTACTGAAAGACCAACACCTGAACCAAAGACCGATTCGATATCAACAGTGGCTAAAGACACAGTCGTGAAAGAAACAGGAACAGAAACAAAAACGAGAGAACAACTAATCGAAGAAAACAGACAAAGAAAATTGGCAGAAAGAGATGCTAGAAAAAAAGAATTAGAGAATCGAAAAAATAAAATATTAGAAGATCGTAAAAAAGCTAAAGACAGCATAAACAATAACAATTAATAAACAATAACAGTTAATACTATTTAAAAATGAAACAATTAAAGACCCTTTTATTAGCAGCAGTAATCTGCATTGGAACCGTAAGTTTTTCGAATGCACAAAGTAAAGTTGCCCATATAAATACAGAAGACTTGATTTCTGTGATGCCCGAATATAAGGCCGCTCAAGCTCAATTAGAAACTTTAGGTAAAACTTACCAGGCTGACTTGCAAAACATGAGTACGGAATTTCAAAAAAAGGTAAAACAATACGAGGCAGAAGCCCCAACTAAAACGGATGAAGAAAATGCTAAAAGAGGACAAGAAGTTCAAGACATGCAACAAAACATTCGTGAGTATAATAACACAGCCCAGCAAGATATGCAAAAGAAACAAGTAGACCTTTTAAAGCCTATTACTGAAAAAGCAAAAACTGCTATTTTAAAAGTAGGCAGAGCCCAAGGTTTTGATTATGTTTTAGATTCTGCACAAGGTGTCACTATTTTAGCCGATGGTAAAAACCTTCTTGATGATGTAAAGAAAGAATTAGGCATCTAATAATTTCAATTAAATTAAATCATATAAAGCTGTCTTTTACAAGGCAGCTTTTTTATTTTTGTATCCTATGAGTACAAACCCAATTGGCATTTTTGATTCTGGTATTGGAGGCACTTCAATTTGGAAAGAGATACACAGTCTTTTGCCAAATGAAAATACTATTTATTTAGCCGATAGTGCCAATGCGCCCTACGGTTTAAAAACGAAAGAAACAATAACCCAATTAAGTGTTAAAAATACTGAATATTTATTAGAACAAGGTTGTAAGCTTATCGTTGTAGCCTGTAACACAGCCACAACCAATACCATAAGTACACTTAGAAATAGTTATAAAATCCCTTTTATAGGCATTGAACCTGCAATAAAACCAGCCGCTTTAAATTCCAAAACCAAAGCTATAGGGATATTAGCGACCAAAGGAACTCTTACTAGTGATCTGTTTTATACAACTACTAGTTTATATGCTCATGGCCTTAAAGTAATTGAACAAGTTGGGGACGGTCTTGTAGAATTGATAGAAATGGGTAAACTTGATACAGAAGACATGCGCGCCCTTTTAAAAATATATTTAAAACCTATGCTCGATGCCGACATAGATTATTTGGTGTTGGGATGCACACATTATCCTTATCTCATACCATTATTTTTAGAATTATTACCAAAGCACATTAAAATAATTGATTCTGGAGAGGCCGTAGCGAAACAAACCAAGGCTGTTTTAAAAAAAAACAATATACTTAATTTACATCGATCAATTTCTAAAAACCACTTCTATAGCAACGGGAATCCTGAAATTTTAAAAAATATTTTAGGAAAGAATTGTGATGTTCAGTATTTAAATTTCTAAAAAATCTATCCTATTTCACTCAACAATTTCAAGCAGGATAAATTGATTTAATTGTGGTCCCAGAGTATTAAAATTATTGTCTGAAATTAATATCAAGGATTTATGACCATTTGACAACAAGGGGCCAAACGTAATTCCTTCAATATTGTCGATACTATTGTTTGTTAACTGGTTTCTAACATCCTCAAAATCAAATAACAGTTCTTTCTTCGCCGGAACAAAATTGCTGTTTTTCAAACTCTTAATTTTTAACGTGTTTGTTGCATTAGCGGCATCTCCTTTATACAATTTTATGGTATTTCCTTGAGTCCCTAATCCGCTGGAATAACTGCGTTCAATAACTAAAAATTTATTGGTGTCATATTCCAATAAATCCGAAAGGCCATTAATAGAAAAATTTCCGACAGCTTTTTTGGCAACTGGATCTAAAAAATAAGCAAACTGCTTTTCTGGTCTTTTTGTTTTTAAACCTATATAGGTAATTCTAACTGGAGACTTAGTGTTTGTTAGTTGTGGTTCAGGACCGTCAACTTCTAATGGTAATTCCATGGCAACCCAATAGCCTTTGTTATCACTACTATTACTCAATCCTTCTAATGTAGCATTGTCTCTTGGCTTGTCTGGACTGCCCGCTTTAAATGCGTCAGGAATTTTAAACCGTTCCTGTAGTTCCCCTTCCAAATTAACAGAAAAAAATGAGGGATTCTTTTTATTTCTAATCGACCCTTCACTTGTTAACAATATTTGATTTGTATTCTTACCAATTCTAATAGATTCTAAATCTAAAAAATCTGGATTGTTTTTTATTTTAATGACTTTCTCAATGTGAACATTGGATATTTTATTGTTTTCAATATCAATAGTTGCTTTGTAAAATCTAGGGTTCCCTGCATCATCACAAACCAAATAGTATGTCCCATTATAAAAATCAATACCAGATAGGCCACCAATTTGCGTTTTATCAACAACTGTATTTGCCGGTAAAATATATTCGCTTAAAAAGTTAAGTTTAAAATGATTAGACTGGCTTACTTGAATGCTTTTACATCCAAAAATTAAAATACTTATTAAAAGAATTAATATTTTTTTTGAATGTCCGTAATTTGCCATAAGTTGAAAATATAATAATTTTGTCATTCCGACAAAGGAGGAATCTCATTGATTTTCAATAGATTCTTCATT
>CAXBHA010000209.1:0-5281 GCA_963974955.1 uncultured Yeosuana sp.
TTGATTTTCAATAGATTCTTCATTTTTATTCAGAATGACACTTTTTGGACAGCCTCTGTTTATCTCTAAAAACTAACTAATAAAATTAAGAGATTTATTTCCTTACTATAATTCTGGTTTTATTTAATGAAATTTATACTCATTGGGTAGTCTGGTGTTTCACCATTATTGGCACGAATGGCATTAATTACAGGAAAAACTATAGATATAATTCCTAAAACAATAAATCCTAAAATCCCTAGTCCTAATAAAAGTATTAGTGGTATACAAATAATGGCATAAATAATTAAACTCAACTGAAAATTTACAATTCGTTTTCCTTGTTCATCCATGTTATACACCTTTTCCTTTTGAGTTGCCCAAAGAATTAAAGGTATTATTAAACCTCCAAAACCGGTTAACACCGTTGCTAACTGACTTAAATGAGTGATTACTAAAAGTTGATTGTCTTGTCTCATGATGGTTATTTGTTTTTGGTTGATGTATTTATACGACGATTATCTGTCAAAAATGTTACAACTAATTTTAAGTAGTCAATATTAAAAAATTCTAAATCTCATAAATTAATCAAGAGTTCTCCATCACCAAAAATGGAACATCAATATTAAAAGCTAATGTTTCTTCAGGATGCCTGTTAAATAATCGTTCTAAAAAGGAATGTTTTTTTCGCATCATGGCAATTAATTTAATATCATTGGCATGAATATATCCTGCCACAGTTTTATATAAATCTTTACTGTAAGAATCAATATTCTCATAGGTTATATCACTAAAATGTGTTTTCAAAAAAGCTTTATTTTTCTTTTTATTATCACCAACTCCTTCAATATCATCAAAGTGAAGAATGTTTAATTTTGAATTATAAAGCATCAATAAATTCTTCAATGGTTCTAATTCCTCAATATTATGAAGTATTAAGTTATTCGTTGTAAATGCAACTCGATCCAAATTAGTAAATAAACATCCATCGGGAATTGCCAAAACCGGAGCCATGCAGCGTTGCATTACATGAACCGTATTACTACCAAAAATAACTTTTTCCATTCCAGAGGCTCCTTTGGTACCCATAACAATAAGATCTATCTTATTATTACTAACCACTTGGTTAATAGAATCAATAAAATTATCATAATCCACAATGGAATGAAATGTATGCTTGTCGTTCATATATTTCTTTTCAATTTTAGTAATCAAATTGGCTATTGATTTCTTTGACACATCAATAACGGTCTGATATATGGTGGCAGAGGAGGCCATAACCATCATGTCATCTGAAATAAAAGAAGAAGCCTTTTGCACGTTTAATAAATAAAAATTACATGAGACCTCTTTGAACAAATTCATGGCATACCTAATAGCGTTTTCAGAATTCTTAGAGAAATCTGTTGGCAGCAGTATCGATTTCATCTATGTGGTTTTTGAATTATCAACTAAATATAATATTAGTAATCAACTAAAACAATGACAAATGTCAGCTACCTTTTTCACTATATCACAAACCGGTTATAATAACAAATATTTAAAACCTAAAAATATAGAAGTGTTTTATTAGGAATAATTAAAAAAAGAATTGAATGTCCGTAATTTGTCATAAGTCTGAAAATATAATAATTTTGTCATTCCGACAAAGGAGGAACCGCATTGATTTTAATGGATTCTTCATTTCGTTTCACTCCATTCTGAATGACAAAAATGGTATTATGAATGAATACGGACATTCAAAAAAAGAACTATAAAATCTTCATTAGAACGACAATAATATAAATGAATAAATTATGTCTTCATTTTTTATATATATTTGGGTTTTAAAAAATGCTCCGAATGAAAATTGCTATAGTTGTCTCTGCTTTGACTTTGGTTGGATCTTGTGCAACGACAAAATATACAACGCAAATCCAAAATATAAAAGACAGCATTGTATTAGTTGATAGTACTCTTGTAGTTAAATATGCAAAGACCATTACACCAAATGAATTATCCAAGCATTTATACAAATTTTCAGCCGATACTTTTGAAGGTAGAAAAACAGGTGAATCAGGACAGAAGTTAGCTGCCAAATATCTTAAATCATATTATATTAGCGAACATATAGAATCCCCAATAAGCAGATTAAATTACTATCAAACCATTCCAAATTCGTTTTTACCAAAAAACACAAAAGTATCTGAAAATGTGCTAGCCTTTATAAAAGGATCGGAAAAACCAGACGAAGTTGTTATTATTTCTGCACATTACGATCATTTAGGGTTTAGTAATGAAGGCAAAATAAATAATGGTGCTGATGACAATGCTTCTGGAACGTCTGCTATTATGGAAATTGCTCAGGCATTTGAACTTGCTAAAAATAATGGACACAGTCCAAAAAGAAGCATCCTATTCCTTCATTTAACTGCGGAAGAAATAGGGAAATATGGTTCAGATTATTATACCCAATACCCCATATTTACATTGGCCAATACAGTTTCAGATTTAAATATTGATATGATTGGGCGCGTTGATAAAGCTCATATTAATAACAAAAACTATATCTACCTTATAGGTTCGGATAGATTAAGTAAAGAACTGCATTATCTTTCGGAAAAAGTAAATGAGGCTTATGTTAATATGGATTTAGATTATAGATACAACGTCGAACATGAAGACAATCATTATTTTGAACGTTCAGATCAGTACAATTTTGCCATTCAAGGAATTCCTGTTATCTTTTATTTTAATGGTGTTCATGAGGATTATCATCAACCCACAGATACCGCAGAAAAAATTGATTATAATCTGTTAGCAAAACGCGCTAAATTAATTTTCGCAACCACTTGGCAACTCGCCAATCAAAATAATCGCATTGTCATTGACAAATTGACAAATTAACATATAGAACGCCTAAGGCCCCATCATGAAAAAAATATTTGTCTTTTCTATAATCAGTTTTAGTCTATTAACTTCCTGTCGTTCTCAACCACAAACACTCGAAGCAAAAGACAATACAGTAAACATATCGAAATACGCTAAAGAAATAATGGCATCCGATTTAAAAAAGGCTCTATATTTTTATGCTTCCGATTCTTTAGAAGGCCGGAGAACCGGTGAACCAGGACAGAAAAAAGCTGCTGAATATATTAAAAACAGATATATAAGTTTGGGCATAGCCTCGCCATTAGCTAATGGAGATTATTTTCAGCACATACCTGAATCTTTTTTTAGATCTGGAATTAAAGCCTCTGAAAATGTGGTTGCATTTATTAAAGGTTCCGAAAAGCCCGAGGAAGTCATCATAATATCTGCCCACTTGGACCATATAGGAATTTCAAGTGATGGTCAGATTAATAACGGTGCTGATGATGATGGCTCTGGCACGGTTGCCGTAATTGAAATTGCAAAGGCTTTCAAAGCCGCTGTAAATGACGGACACAGGCCTAAACGTTCCATTTTATTTTTACATTTTACTGGTGAAGAATTAGGTCTTTACGGTTCTAAATATTATACCACTGTTGACCCTGTTTTTCCACTTTCCAATACAGTTGCCGATTTAAATATTGATATGATTGGTCGCGTAGACCCTAAACATACCAATCAAAGAAATTACTTATATCTAATTGGTGTCGACAAATTAAGCTCTGAATTAAACACCATTTCAGAAGAGGTAAACAATACATATTTCAATATGGAATTTGATTACACCTATAATGATGAAAACGATCCTAATCGTTTCTATTACAGATCCGATCATTACAATTTCGCCAAAAACAATGTCCCTGTTGTTTTTTATTTTAATGGCACACATGCCGACTATCATAGACCTAGCGATACCCCTGATAAAATTCAATATGATCTTTTGGAAACCAGGGCAAAATTAGTGTTTTATACCGCTTGGGAATTAGCCAATAGAGACAAACGAATTGTGGTAGACAAATTATAGGCTTCTGGTTTTATAAGAAGTTTATCAAAAAAGATTTTCTAAAAACTGCTCTTACTGACTAAAATTTTAAAAAAATTTGAATGTCCGTATTCATTCATAATACCATTTTTGTCATTCAGAATGGAGTGAAACGAAATGAAGAATCTATTGAAAATCAATGGGATTCCTCCTTTGTCGGAATGACAGAATCATTATGTTTTCAGACTTATGACAAATTACGGACATTCAAAAAAAAAAAACTAAAAAAATATATTTAAAGATTTATGTCTCTATTAAAATTTGTACCTTTAATAGAACCCTTAAATTTAAGACAATGTCAGATTCTAATTATACAAAAATATATACTGGAAGTTTTATTATTGTTACCCACATAGTTGATGTTTTAAAACAAGCCAATATAAATGCCGTAGTTAAAGACGATACCGAATCGGCTCGTTTGGCTGGTTTTGGTGGTGGCATTGTGCCTGGGTTTCAAGAGCTTTTTGTTAATAACGACGAACTTGACAAAGCAATTCCTATATTAGAAAATATCTTATCTGAAATAAAAGAATAAATCGCTTTATACTTATGCCGTAATTGCATACATTTTATTTCGTAATTCTTTGATTTTTGAATCCTGCATATATTCCTCAAACGTCGTATATCTATCAATAATACCATTGGGTGTCAACTCAATAACTCTATTTGCTATGGTTTGTGCAAACTCATGATCGTGGGTAGTAAACAAGATAGTCCCTTTAAAGTTTTTAAGTGAATTATTAAACGCTGTAATACTTTCTAAATCTAAATGGTTCGTTGGTTCGTCCAACATGAGCACATTGGCTCTTAGCATCATCATTCTACTTAACATGCAACGCACTTTTTCTCCACCAGACAAGACATTTGATTTTTTAAGCGCTTCTTCACCACTAAAAATCATTTTCCCTAAAAATCCGCGAATATAAACCTCTTCTCGTTCTTCTTCAGTTGTTGCCCACTGACGTAGCCAATCTACCAAGGATAATTTATTATTAAAAAATTCACTGTTATCCAATGGCAAATAAGATTGCGTTGTGGTAACTCCCCAAGAAAATTTACCGGCATCGGCGTGTTCCTTTTAAATAAAAGCTCACCATCTATAGAGGCCTCTAAACCATGTATATTTAAAATTTGATCACCAGCTTCTCTGTCTCGCTCAAAAATAATAGCTGGATAACGACGACTCGTTGGTTTAATATCGGAGATATTAAGCTTGTCAATCATCTTTTTCCTACTGGTTGCTTGCTTACTTTTAGCAACGTTTGCCGAAAAACGTCTAATAAATTCTTCTAATTCCTTTTTCTTTTCTTCAGCTTTCTTATTTTGTTGTGATCGCTGACGCGCTGCTAA
>CAXBHA010000210.1:0-5266 GCA_963974955.1 uncultured Yeosuana sp.
CTTTGTTATCAGGATTAGTTACTGTAACACAGCTAAGTAGCTATAAGGCTGGACCCGACATCGTTTACACCATTACCATGGAAAAAATAAAAGTCCAATCTTGTAATGAAAATATGGGGTGTAATAATGTAATGACAACTTCCATAACTATTCAACCTATACGAATTGGGTGGACTTATTATCAAGTGGGGAAATCTGGAACACCAACAGTATCGAATAAATATGGATTTGATGCAGAAACAGGTGGATCGTGGTCTAAATTTTAATTAAAAAAACAAGTAAAATTAAAATCATTAATCATGAAAAAATATGTAATAATAGCCGGAATACTTTTAATATCCTTCAATACAAATGCACAACTTTTAAAGAAACTCAAAGAAAAAATTGTTAGTAAAACTGAGCAAAAAGCAGATGCCAAGATAGATCAAAAAATTGATGTTACTATTGATAGTGTTTTAGAAGGAAATGTCCATTTACCAAAAAATAAGAACCCAAAAGAAAAAGAAAGTGCAGCTACAAATAATAAAACTGGCAATACCGAAGTAAAACCAAATAGTGGCACTCCCAATTTAAAAGTGTACAGCAAGTTTGATTTTGTGCCTGGTACCACTATTTTATATTATGACAATTTTGAGAAAGATAATATTGGCGAAGCACCGTTGGGATGGATAACTTCCACTTCCGCCGAAGTTGTAACCATTGATGGACTGGAAGGTAACTGGTTAAAAATGGCAGCAAACAGTTCGCAACATTTTACCCGTAACAAAAAACAAAGTTGGGGAAATAATTTTACCATTGAGTTTGATTTACTCATGGTAAAAAATGATTATGATCCACGTATTGATATCAACCTTATAAACTCTGGCGGTAATTTGGTAACCGATGAAAATATATTGAGGAACGACAAAAAACTTGCCATTAATTTTTCGGCAATCGTAGCAACTGGCAATTCTAGTAGAGCAAGTTTATATGCCATGGATAAAAAATTGTCTGATGCCATGACCGAAAACCTGCCTTATAGCAATACAGTTCCTGTGCATGTGAGTATATGTGTACAAGGAAAACGCTTCCGTATGTGGTGGAACGAACGCAAGCTGTACGACCTTTCTGCAATAAATGAAGAATACTTACCAAACCAATTGGGTTTCTCATTTGGCAACTTGGGCGGTTCAGATTTTTTTGTTTCTAACATACGCATTGCTAAAGATGTACCCGACACCCGTGCCAAATTTGAAGAAGGAAAAATTGTAAGCAACCTTTTGTTTTATACCGGAACGGCCAAACTAAAACCCGAAAGCCTAGGTGCCTTGCTCGATATAAGCAAAATATTAAAAGATGCCATAGCACCTATAAAAATTGTGGGGCATACTGACAGCGATGGCGATGATGCCACCAACTTAAAATTATCGCAACAAAGGGCGGATGCTGTAAAAGACATACTGATAAACACGTATAATGTTGATGAGAACAAATTAACTACAGAAGGCCGTGGTGAAACCCAACCTATCGCTGATAACAAAACTTATGAAGGCAAAGCGCAGAACCGTAGGGTAGAGTTTATTTTTAAGGCCGAAGCAGATAAATATGTAAAGCCTAACAGCACTGCCATCGATACAAAAGCTTCTACAGATAACAACAAACCTGCCTCAATAAATTCTTCTAGTACCACAACTGTATCGGTACAAAGCAAAATACTCACTGTTAACCTACCTTATGCCCAGTTTATGAAAACGGGTGAGTCCAATTATACTTTTATTGCCAGTAAAGAAGAAGGCTACAGTAAAGAAAACTTTGTGAAAATAGTGCTGGAGTCTGCAAACAGTAGCCTTAAACCCGAAACATTCAACTTTGAAGAGATCAACAAAAAGAACCCACTGTACGGTACAAAAAAGTTTGCTCAAATAAATGCCACAGAAGCAATATTGTTTTATGGCACGGCACAAAAACCATTTATCTATAAATTTTCGCCAATAGTTGCAAATGGGCACATGGCCACATTCTACAATGAATCGTTAAGCCAAAACTTCCCACCGGAATCTCCTAATTGTAAATTTGTAATTGAAAAAGTAGAGGATGGAAAAGCCAGTGGCCATTTTATTGCTGGAATCATGATAGAAGGTTTAAAACCAATCACAAAAGGTGATGCTATGCAGCAAACATTTACCGATGGTTTTTCTGGTGAAATAAAATTCACTTTTTCGAACGTACCAGTTTATTGAAATTTGGCTCTGTTGATGGTAGTGGACAAAAATATTTAGTCGATAAGTTGAGGCTATGGTTGGCCTAAGCGGGTTTTACTTAAAAAATGAATTGAAGCGAAGGGTTAAGCAAAAATCGTCGTAAACGAACTACCTCGACCCAAGGGCACAAGGTATCAAGTAGGAATTCATTTTTTATATTGGCGCAACGTCGGAGAAATGAACCCAGAAAATGATTAAATCCAATTGATGTGTATTACATTGCTAATTTCTCGAAATTCCACCAACTATTTTTTCAGTACATTACGTTTGTTTTTTTTATCAGGAATTCATTTGTTTTCCAAAGAATTTAACACTAACCGAATCTCATTATAGCTGTATTTTTCATCAATCTGACGTTTCAAATCGGATAGATTTTCGAACGCATGTTTTGGGATGATTTCAAGCAGCTCTTTGTAACGTGACTCAGAAATTAAATCTGTTTTTTTAATCTCACCACTGGGAATAAACTTTGATAAATGGTTAAAGATGGTATTTTCGGCAAAGGCTCTTTCGGCAGCAATTTCCTTAATGGATTTACCATCTTTGAACATCTGCAGTGATATTTTATTGGTTTCGCCTATTTGGCCCTTTTTCTTTGATTTTGGCTTTTTTTCAAATGTAATGGAGCCATCGGTTTCAATTCCATTTTCATCACAATACGTTTTAATGACATTTAAAATAGCAGTACCATACTTTTCAACTCTCGTTTTCCCCATACCATTTACTTGCAGTAATTCTTTCTTGGTTAATGGTAAGGTTTCACACATTTCATATAAGGCCTTTTGGGTGAATACTTGATAATGTATCAAATCGTTCTCTTGGGCTATATCATTTCTAAGTATTCTTAGCAACTCAAATAATTCCACGTTTGTAGTACCATCAACAACAGATTTTCTAGGCTTTTTAGGCTTTTCTTTTGCCAGAAATACCGATTTTGCTCTTAATTCTAAAAGGTTTTGAGTAGAAAACCCATCAGGCAAACCATTAAAATACAATAGTTTAGTCTCTAATAATTCTTCAATTGAGTCCAAGTTTTTGGTAAGGTCGCTACCTATGGCCTTATTGTCGGTTGTAAAACCAAAATCTTTTAAAGGTACTACAAGATTTGCCTCTGTTTCTGTTTTAAAATATACAATCGCCTTTTTAAAACGATCTTGAATCTGATCGCTTAACTCTGGCAAACCTTTTTTCTCTGCAATCTGTTTTAACTGAGCATTGAAACTTGTAGTCACTTTTAAAAGATTAGTAATTGTATTTTTAACTGTCAGCATCGTTTCTTCAACTTTACCTTCAATACTGGTGCGGTTTTTATAAAAAATATCCAAGACACGGTTTACTGGATACATAAACTCATAAAAATCAAAAACTTCAGCAATCAAGTCCAATTGAAACATTTTTTGTGATACCTCCAAAACACCCATGTCGGGTTCATTCTTCTCAGCATTCTTATTAAATGACAACACATTTGTATCGCTGATAATTTGGCTCGAATCGATTTTGCTTTTCAATACCAAGCCTTCCAACGATTTGCACCGGCTCAATGCCACATAGGTTTGTCCATGCGCAAAAGCGCCTTGGGCGTCAATAATGGCACGCTCAAAAGTTAAACCTTGGCTTTTATGAATGGTAATGGCCCAAGCCAACCGCAACGGCATTTGGGTAAAAGCACCTATTTTATCTTCGGTAATCGCTTTAGTTTCAGTATCAACCGTGTAATTGATGTTTTCCCAAACCTCTGGCGTAGTATTGATATTAAAATCATCATCAGGACAATGCACTACCACTTCATCTTTATCCAAATGAACAACTTTTCCTATTTTTCCATTAAAATAACGCTTGTCGGGGCTGCTATCGTTTTTTATAAACATCACCTGTGCACCCACTTTTAATATAAGAGCTTCATCATTAGGAAAAGAAAACTCCGGAAATTTCCCCTCCACCTTAGCTTTATAAGCAAACGCTTTGGTTTTAAGTTTATTCAATTCCACATTATTTGCTGTGTCTGCTTTATTATTATGGGTAGTTAACGAAATATACCCTGTATCGGGCTCAGGCGCAAAATCAGGGATGTAACGTTTATTCAATTCAGCAGCACCAGCTTCACTAAGCACATTGTTCCTAATCTCATTAAGTATTTCAATAAACTTCGGGTTTTCTTGCCTGTAAATATGTTTCAATTCAATAGTTACCGCATCACATGCCTGATACGCTTGGCTACTAAAAAAGAAGCCGTTACTGTAAATATGCTTTAATAAATGCCATTCATTATCTTTAATTACAGGCGATAGTTGTTGCAAATCACCAATCATCAAAACCTGTACACCTCCAAAAACCTTGTCTCTATTTCTGAATCGTCGTAAGGTTCTATCAATGCCATCCAGCAAATCGGCTCGCACCATACTAATTTCATCAACAACCAATAAATCCATCGATTTAATGATATTGATTTTGGTTTTGCTGAACTTTCTGTTAAAGCCACTGGCATTATTCAAATCGGTATCCGGTAAAATAGGACCAAAAGGCATCTGAAAAAACGAATGTATCGTTACCCCTTTAGCATTAATAGCCGCCACACCTGTAGGCGCCACCACCACAAGTCGTTTTAAACTATCCATTTTCAATCGGTGCAAAAACGTCGTTTTTCCAGTACCTGCCTTACCCGTTAAAAAAATAGAGCGGTTTGTATTGTTTACAAACTTCCAAGCCAAATCCAGTTCCTTGTTTGTAGCCATTAGTAGGTTTAAAAATAGAACTTGAAGATACAAATTTGAAGGGTTATTTGGGCGGGTTTTTAAGAAAAATAAAAACCGCGCTATCCACTATATCTTTTTATGCTCCAACCTCATGTAAAAGTTCCATATATAGCAAGCATAAAAAGGATGCCGTTACTATCGCTCCCGCATTATCAGCCATTAATGACCATTTCGAGTAAGCGTTCCTCCCTCTTGGGGAGGTTAGGAGGGGCTTAAACAAAAAAAATCCTCACCAAACAAATGATGAGGATTACTAAATTCTAAACCAAGTTT
>CAXBHA010000211.1:0-5224 GCA_963974955.1 uncultured Yeosuana sp.
TAAAACTATATATTTACTGAATATAAAGATACGTATTTATATACTGACCTCTATTGAATTAATTAAAAGTTGCGTATTCCATTATGAAATGGAGTTTATTCATCCTTTTCTAGATGGAAATGGTAGAATGGGAAGATTATGGCAAACATTGATTTTAACGGAAAAATATCCAGTTTTTGAATATTTACCATTTGAAACAATTATTAGTAAAGATCAAGAGAAATATTACAATGCTTTATCTGAAAGTGATAAATCTGGAAAGTCAACAAAATTCATTGAATATATGTTAAATGTTATTGACATCTCAATAGGTGAATTGTTGAACTTTAATAATCGAACTCTAAATGAAAAAGACAGACTTGAATATTTTAGTTCACTAAACAAAATAGAGTTTACGCGAAAGGATTATATGGACATATTCAAAGATATTTCTCCTGCAACTGCAAGTAGAGATTTGAAAAAAGGAGTAGAATTAAACTTATTTGAAAAAATCGGCAAAATGAATAAAACGAAATATAAGTTAATAACTGGATAGAACAACGTTATAAGACAAAAACTACTTAATCAAGTTTTTCACCTCATTAAAATCCAATCCACCATAATCTCCAGAACTCATTAACAATAACGCTTTGTTTTTAAAATCTTGAGAAAATAAAAAGTTTTTAAAATCGTCTGGGTTGGTATAAATAATTAAATCGTTGCGTTCAAAGGCATTTGCAATTTGTTCGTGGGTAACTTTTTCAAGTTTTTTAATCTCGACGGCATGTGGCGAGTAAAACACTACGGCAACATCGGCAGCATCCAATGCGCCTTTATATTCCTTTAAAAACTCAGCATTTAAACTGCTATAGGTATGCAGCTCTAAACAAGCAACCAGCGTTCTATCTTCGTACTGTTCTTTAACAGCTTTGGTCGTGGCTTCCACTTTACTCGGCGAATGGGCAAAATCTTTATAGGCGACACTGGTTTTACTTTCAGCAATTTTCTCTAGGCGTTTACTGGCTCCCTTAAAGGTGGCAATGGCTTGATAAAAATCGTCTTCATCTATGCCCATATGCTGGCAAATCCATTTGGCTCCGGCCAGATTATTTAAATTATGAGCGCCAAACACTTCAATAGGCAAAGGCCCTTCGGGCGTTTCTAAAAATGTTTGTCCGTTTTCAGCCCAATATTCTGGTGTATGATATGGCAATTTCCGAATGGCGTTTTGTGATGCTTCCACAACACGTTTTACTTCAGGGTCTTCTTCATTATAGGTGATGCTTCCACCCTTTACTATGGAATCTACAAATATGCTAAACTGTTCCACATAATTCTCGTAGGTTGGAAACACATTGATATGATCCCAGGCAATACCACTTAACAAGCCTATATTTGGTTTATAAAGATGGAATTTTGGGCGTCTGTCAATTGGTGAGCTTAAATATTCATCCCCTTCCAACACGATAAAATCATTATCCTCGGTAAGTTTTACCATTACATCAAAGCCTTCTAACTGTGCCCCAACCATATAGTCAACATCTCTGTCATGATAATGCATCACGTGTAAAATCATAGAGGTTATAGTGGTTTTACCATGACTCCCTCCTATTACGACTCGGGTTTTGTATTTCGATTGTTCGTACAAAAACTCCGGGTAACTATAAATTTTTAACCCTAATTCCTGCGCTTTTAACAATTCTGGATTATCGGCTTTAGCATGCATGCCTAAAACGACTGCATCTAGTTGTTTCGTTATTTTTTCAGGAAACCAACCGAACGATTCAGGTAAAATCCCTTTGGCTGCTAATCGTGATTTTGAAGGTTCAAAAATTTCATCATCACTTCCTGTGACCTTATATCCTTTGTTATGTAAAGCAATGGCCAAATTGTGCATGGCACTTCCACCAATGGCTATAAAATGTACGTTCATAAACTTGTTTTGTAGAGGATAAAGATAAGTATTGAAACTGGAAGTTTAAACCCCGACATTACATAATCTGTATTGTGTGTTTTTCCTTTAAGAAAGACTTGGTTTCTGGTGACTCTTTTAAAGCTAAATCAATATATTTTAAGGCTTCATTTTTATTGCCTTTGTGCTTGTTTATTTGCGCTAATCTATAGTTTGCCCATGCTATGGGCACACCATCTTTTGAAGAATGATTTTTTATATAAATCTGTAAGTATTGTTCGCCTTTATTGAGTTCTATATTATATTCAGCCGCTACTTTACCAATTTGGTAATACAATACATTCCGCTTGTGTTTCGCCTTAGCCACTTCAATGGTTTCAATGGCTTTTTCGGGTTGCTTTTGTTTTTCGTAAAAAGTCGTGAGTTTATCATAACTAAACAACGAACCACCATGTGTAATGGCCATTTTATAATATTTTTCGGCTAGTTCGGGTTCATTATCGTATTCGTAAATATAGCCTTTGGCCAAATAGCCATCTACTTTAGAAAGGTTTTGGAGTTCGTTGGCATATTGCAGAGATTTACTTTTGCTACCACCCAAAAAACCTGGCAATTGCATATAAAATTCTACCAACGCCCAACGAGTATTGATGTGCTTAGGATCTAATTCAGCAGCCTTTGTGAAGGCTTGTTTTATATCACCAATCATTCCCAACGCTTGTATCTTGCTAACAGCGAGCGCTTTCATTCCCAAAACACCACCATATTTATATTGGTAATTGGCACTGTTTGGGCTTGTGTCAACCAATTTTTTGTAAGTAGTAATGGCTTCATCCCATTTTTTTTGATAACCGTAGGCATCACCCAATAATTCAATGGCTTTTAAATCGTTTGGGCTTTCATTGAGGTAATTGGAAATAACACCCTCCGCTTTTGAGTACTGTTTCTCTTTAAAAAGGGAATCCACTTCATCCAACGACGTTTGACCGAAGCTTAGAGCTGGTATTATTAGTAGATATATAAATTTTTTCTTCATATGTGTCGGCGAAAATACAACATTAAAAATCCAGCTATTCTTAAAAATTTATTAACTTAAATCAACAAACGAATTTTATTATTTATTTATTACGTTATTGGAATAACTTTTGTAGGTAAGCATACAAGAATCATGCCTTATGAAATGCCCATTAACAATTTGCAAACCTCCCGATAGCAATCGGGAGGGAATGTTTAAAATTTTTAATGTGAGAGCGTAGCGATTACATACGTTCTTAATTTTTTAATTAACTTATTATCAAATAATTACAAAAATTTAAACGTATGAAAACTATAGTTTATGTATGCATTATAGTAGTAATGTTTCAGTCTTGTAAAGAAAAAGAGGCTTCCGTTCAAGAGCATCAGCGTCCAAATATTATCTTCATAATGGCCGACGACCATGCCATACAAGCCATTAGCGCCTATGGACATCCTTTAAGCAAATTAGCACCAACACCTAATATTGATCGTATCGCAAAAGAGGGAGCTATATTTATGGATAACTTTTGTACAAACTCTATTTGTGGACCTAGTAGAGCAGTAATTTTAACTGGAAAGTTTAGCCATATTAATGGGTTTAGAATGAATGGTGATACATTTGATAGTAATCAACTAACATTTCCAAAACTACTCCAAAAGGCAGGATACAATACAGCCATGATTGGTAAATGGCATTTGGGAGGTATTCCTCAAGGATTCAATTATTGGCATATATTAACCGATCAAGGCAATTACTATAATCCAGATTTTATTAGTATAAATGAGAAAACAAAGCATATTGATACTACTAGAATAGAAGGCTACGCGACAGACCTCATCACCGACGATGCCATAAAACATCTCGATAAAGTAAAAAATAGTAAACAACCTTTTATGTTGATGTTGCATCATAAAGCACCACACAGAAATTGGATGCCTGCATTACGACACTTAAATAAATATGATTCTATCAAATTTCCTCTTCCAGATACTTATTTTACATCGCATGAAGGTTCTACCGCTTCTAAAGAGCAACTTCAGACTATTTATAAAGACATGTATGAAGGCCATGATTTAAAAATGACCACAAAAAAAGGTAGCCCAGAACTAGCACACAACCCATGGACTACAGATTTTGATAGAATGACACCCGAACAGCGAGGCGTTTGGGATAGAGCATATCAACCAAAAAATGATGCTTTTCATGATGCAAAACTTAGTGGAAAAGAATTGGCTGAATGGAAAGGACAACGCTATCTTCATGAGTATTTATCTACAATTGCCTCCGTTGATGAAGGTGTTGGCAGAATTCTTGACTTTTTGGATGCAAATGGCTTGTCTGAAAACACACTCCTTGTTTACGCTTCCGATCAAGGGTTTTATTTAGGGGAAAAAGGTTGGTTCGATAAGCGATTTATGTATGAAGAATCTTTAAGGATGCCACTTGTAATAAAATACCCAGCCACGATAAATCCGGGAACAGTTGTTACTGCACTCACGCAAAATTTAGATTTTGCTGAAACTTTTTTGGACTTTGCCAAAGTTAACATCCCTCCAGATATACAAGGAAAATCCATGAAACCCCTTTTAGAAGGAATTACTTGCAATGAAGATTTTAGAGATGCCATTTATTACCATTATTATGATTACCCGGCATTTCATATGGTCAAAAAAATGTACGGGGTTAGAACAAAACGTTACAAACTCATTCATGTTTATGACGATATAGATGAATGGGAATTATATGACCTTGAAAAAGACCCACAAGAACTTCAAAATTTAATAAATAATTCAGACTATGATTTAATTGAAGAAAAACTTCATAACAAGATAGATTCTTTACAGGCCTTATACAAAGTCACCAAAAAAGAGTTTGAACGCACTTCGAAAAAAAGTGTGGATAAAGCTTATAAGCAATTCAAAAGATTGCGTGGGCATACGGGAACATCGTATGATCCTATTACCAATAAAGATTTAAAATTGTAATTATGAAACCATTGTTTATTTGTTTAATTCTATTGCCGACCATGAAATTTTATCCAAATTATTTACAAAGATTTGAATGTGTCCATCAGGAGATTTAATCTCAAACTTTTGAGTGTAAGCTTTTGATACAGTTAGTAATAAAGCTAAAAGGAAGATTGATTTTTTCATTATTTCAATTGTTTTCGATTAATTTTATTTTCAAGTTAAAGGTTAAAACCCTGCAATTTTATTGCAGCTACTTTTGTTTCTATAAACGTTTTAGCCACGAATACACAAATTAATAGTGTGCTGTGTTTTGAATTTCACGAGTCATTTCACGAAGCAGACTTT
>CAXBHA010000212.1:0-5209 GCA_963974955.1 uncultured Yeosuana sp.
TTTAATTTTTGTTTTAATTGATATGTTTTTCTTTTAATCAAATTTATATTTTCAACTAAGCTATTAGCTGGAGTTTCTTCTAAGTAAGATAAATCTTTTGCCAAAATGATTAAATATTCTGTTTCGTTTGCTGACCTTAAAGCTATTGTTAGAAACCTATTAAATTCTGAATCTGAATCCCTACCACAACCTTCTGAAATATTAGTAGGAATAGAGGAAGAAGATCTTCTTCGTTGAGATGTTAACCCATAAATTTCTTCTTTTGGAAAAGAATCGGTTATTTTATAAATCTCTAAAGTAAGCTCATGACTTAGTCTCCAGATTTCATGTTTTTTAAAGTCTCTCATGCGTATAGCTTAATGCCTATTGCTTAAAGCTTTTAGATAATCGCCAATATGTCGCTTTCGCGCATTATTAAATAATCCTTGCCGTCTAATTTTAATTCTGTGCCTGCGTATTTACCATATAAAACAGTATCACCAACTTTTACCGTAATAGGCTCATCTTTAGTGCCTTTTCCGGCAGCAACAACTTTTCCTTTTTGTGGTTTTTCTTTGGCATTATCTGGAATGATAATACCCGATGCTGTTTTTGTTTCAGCTGCAGCAGGTTCAATAAGAACGCGATCTGCCAATGGTTTAATGTTTAAGTTCATTTGTTATGTTATTTTTTAAATAATTAAATTATGTTTAACGCAGTTACATCTTTCTAAAATTGTGCCAATAGTAGTTTACTGACAAACTTGCAGTAATAAAAAATGCCAACTGAATAAGTTGGCATTTTATATATTCTATTAGCTAAAAAATCACTTAACAGAATCTTTAACTATCGGAGTATTGGTTGTTGTAGTCTGTGCTGGAGCTTGCGGTGTTGGAATTGCAGTTTGCTCTTGGTCTAATGCTTTTGAGTCAGTTGTAGTGGTGCCTCTATTGATGGCAACATTTGATAACAAGATTAAGCCTAATAATAAACCAGCCAAAGTCCATGTGCTTTTATCTAAAAAGTCTGTTGTTTTTTTCACGCCACCCAGTTGTTGTGTTCCGCCACCTCCGAAAGACGATGACAATCCACCACCTTTAGGGTTTTGAACCATAATTACAACGATTAATAAAAAAGCTACTACTACTATTAATACTAAAAATATTGTGAACGTATTCATTATTCTTTAATTGTTTTGTTCTTGTAAATGTTCTACTGCTTTAATTTGGACTGCAAAGAAACTACTTTTTTCTGGATATTTCAAACATAAAATTTTATAAGATTGAATGGCTTTTTTGTAGTTTTTTTGCTCCACATAAATACGTGCCAAAGTCTCGGTCATCAACTCTTCGGGCTGTATCAACTGTTCTTTCGATATATTGCCTTTATGTGCAATTGGTTTCGCTGGATTTATTTTTGGGTTTTTTGAAATAAATTCATCAATCAATTCAAATTTTTCATTTCGCTCAAGCTGGGTTGAGTAGTTATCCAAAGGGTCGTTTTTAAGAGGTTTAGTCCCTCGTTTAATGGATTTAAATCCGGCGAGTTTTAACCATTCGTTGAAGGAATGTTTTTCCCTTTTATCAAAGTCTAAAGGTTTTCCTAACGATAATATGTCTTCGGTGGTGGCTATTTGGGTTTTGGTTCCCGCTGTTACATCTTCTATGAATTCTGTCTCATCAAGGCTAAAGTTACTGCTTTTAGGGCGCTCAAATTTAGGTTGAAACAAAGACGGATCTAAAACCTCCAAACGATTTTTTATATCTTCTTGAGTCGATTCATCAATTACTGTTTTTTTATTGATCGAAATATCCTCAATAGTAACATTAATATCGTGCAAGTGTTCACTATTGGTTTTTATGAATTTTGAAATTTCATTTTGGATAAAAACATCCGATGTAATGAAATCGAATAAAATACCTCTATCTGTGGTATAGGCAGCTGTTGTTTTTAGTTCTTGATTGTATTTAAAACTTTGTTGGTTTTTTAGTCCTTTGAGATATAAAGCTCTGGCTGATTGAAAATATGGAAATTGATCAATAATAGATCTCACCGCTTCGGTTTGCTCATTCATAATGGCTTCTGGATGTTGAAGGATATGTGTGAAATCACTATTATTCATTGAACTTAATTTATTCATTTAAATGCTACACAATTAATCACCATTTGGCCAGTGAGGCATTAAATATATCTTGAGTAATCCGTTCAAAAATCTCTGCATGAGCAGCATTTTTCACACTACCAATAAGTTGTGCGCTGCCAGAATAATCAAAATAAAATGAAAAGGATTTATCAAATTCCGCCTCTTCATCATGTTTATCATAAAAATGCACCTTAACTCCTATAGTTAAACGATTTTGTGCTGCAGTATTTTGTGATGTTGCTGTGGTTGGTGAAATTCTATATTGTGTAATTTCTCCTTCATAGACTAAATCACCATTTGATTTTACTAAGTTCAGATTAGTTTGGTTCTGTAATAAATCAATGAGTGCATTGGTGAAATCCCTGTCTAATCCAGGCTCATTTAAAATCGCATTATTTTGAAAATAATTAACTTGAAAGGTCTTGGTGTCTGGGCCCACAGAAGCACCTGTAAATGAGTAAGCTCCACAACCTACAATAAGTACGGAAGTTAATATTAATAATAGAACAATATAATTGGTTATTTTCATTAAGTTATAAATCGAATTGTTTGATCTTGCGGTATAACGTACGTTCGCTAATACCGAGTTCTTCAGCTGCTAATTTACGCTTTCCGCTGTGACGTTCAAGTGATTTTTTAATTAATTCTAGTTCTTTATCATGTAAAGACAGTGTTTCTTCTTCTTCAATCTCCTCAGCAAAATGATATTTGTCTTGTCCATTGATGATGCCTTGAGGCGTTTTGTTATGTTCTGCGATTGCTAAAACTTCGGTGTCATTTGTTGCATCTTCATAATCGGACTCGTTATCATCCGACCCATAAATTTTCTGTATTAACCCTTGGTGCTCTTCTTTAACATCTTTTACATTGCCCTTTTTCATGAGCTCCATAGTAAGTTTTTTCAAGTCGTTCAAATCACTTTTCATGTCAAATAAGACCTTATATAATATTTCACGTTCACTACTAAAGTCGCTATCGGATTTTGTGTGTTTTATTACAGCGGGTAAATTACTGCCCGATGTTGGTAAATAATCTTGTAGTGTTACGGCCGAAATAAGACGGTTTTGCTCAAGAACAGATATTTGTTCAGCAATATTCCGTAACTGGCGAACATTTCCGCTCCATCTGTGTTTTAGAAGTATTTGAATAGCTTCATCGGTTAACTTGATGGTTGGCATTTTGTATTTTAATGCAAAATCACTTGCAAATTTTCTAAATAACAAATGAATATCTTCTTGACGGTCTCTTAAAGGTGGCAAATGGATATCCACAGTGCTTAATCGGTAATATAAATCTTCGCGAAATTGCTCCTTTTTAATGGCTTCAAACATATTCGCGTTGGTTGCTGCCACAATACGGACATCTGTTTTTTGAACTTTACTGGAGCCTACTTTTATAAACTCCCCGTTTTCTAAAACCCGCAATAATCGCACTTGGGTAGTTAATGGTAACTCTCCAACTTCATCAAGAAAAATAGTTCCGCCATCGGCAACTTCAAAATAGCCTTCTCGTGTTTGTGTGGCACCTGTAAACGATCCTTTTTCATGTCCGAACAGCTCACTATCAATGGTTCCTTCTGGAATGGCACCGCAGTTTACTGCAATATATCTGCTGTGTTTACGGTGTGATAATTGGTGGATAATTTTTGGAATGCTTTCTTTACCAACACCACTTTCTCCAGTTACTAATACCGAAATATCGGTTGGCGCAACTTGAATAGCTTTTTCTATGGCACGGTTTAATGTAGCACTGTTACCAATAATACCAAAGCGTTGTTTAATAGCTTGAACAGACTCCATAATTAGTTATTTTTAGAATACCCAATTGCTTTACCGATTAAGGTAGCACTGGTACAATGAGTTACATTTACGTTTACAAAATCACCAATTTTATAGTGTTCCTTTGGAAAAACAGCAACAATATTTTGTGGCGTTCTACCAGACCATTCGTTATTGGATTTTTTTGACTCTTTTTCAATTAACACTTCCACCATGGTATTTAAATATTCTTTGGTTCTAATTTCGCTATGAATGCGTTGTAAATCTACAATATCTTGTAATCGTCGTTTTTTTACTATTTCGGGTACGTCGTCTTCCATGTTGCGTTCTGCCATGGTTCCCGGACGTTCTGAGTAGGTAAACATATATCCAAAATTGTATTTTACATAGTCCATTAAAGATACCGTTTCTTGAAAATCTTCCTCAGTTTCTGTTGGAAAACCAACGATCATATCCTGGCTTATCGCGCAATTGGGTATGATTCTACGAATATTATCAATTAATTGCATATACTCTTCGCGTGTGTGCAAACGGTTCATTTCTTTTAAAATACGATTGCTGCCGCTTTGTACTGGTAAATGAATATGGTTGCAAATGTTTGAGTATTTCGCCATTGTTTCAATAACATCCAAGGTTAAATCTTGAGGATTAGAGGTGGAAAAACGAATACGCATTTTTGGCTGTGCTTTGGCACATAATGCCAATAAATTAGAAAAATTTACGGCGGTAGCTTTTTGAATATCGCTGGCTTTAATAAAATCTTTTTTCAACCCACCACCATACCAAAGATAACTGTCAACATTTTGGCCAAGTAAGGTAATCTCCTTAAAACCTTTTTCCCACAAATCATTTATTTCTTCAAGGATACTTTGAGGATTTCTGCTTCGTTCGCGTCCCCTAGTAAAAGGAACCACACAAAAGGTGCACATATTATCGCAACCTCTTGTAATAGATACGAAGGCAGTTACACCATTTGTATTTAATCTAACCGGTGAAATATCGCCATAGGTTTCTTCCTTTGAAAGAATAACATTAATCGCATCCCGTCCTTCATCAACTTCATTCAAGAGATTTGGTAAATCTTTATAAGCATCAGGACCAACCACTAAATCAACAATTTTTTCTTCTTCTAAAAATTTTGTTTTTAGGCGTTCTGCCATACACCCCAAAACACCCACTTTCATTTTAGGGTTATGCTCGCGTTTTACGGCGTTGTATTTTTCTAAGCGCTTACGTACCGTTTGTTCGGCTTTATCCCGTATAGAACAGGTGTTTAACAAAACCAAATCGGCGTCTTCTAAATTTGGTG
>CAXBHA010000213.1:0-5207 GCA_963974955.1 uncultured Yeosuana sp.
AATGCGGTTCCTCCTTTGTCGGAATGACAAAATTATTATATTTTCAGACTTATGAAAAAAAGTATTATTATAGCAATTGCAATTGGAGTGCTTAGTTTTGCTGGATGGAACAAAAGTGATGATGCTAACATAGCAAGCTTGGCCTTTTTTAAAGTTATTTCATTTTCTACCGTCCAACTTGCTGATTGGCCATTATCATATTGGATAAATGTTTTATTATCCCGGTCTATAATTTTACATCCGAATTTTTCTGAAATTATTCTGTCCACTTAAAATTGAACATGAGTTCAAAATACCATCGCTGGCCTTCAAGGATTAGCAGAGGAATTTCAAAAGTTCAGTTTTATTAACTAAGAGATTCCTGTTTGCACAGGAATCGGGTTAATCGTTCAACTTTAATACCGCCATAAAGGCTTCTTGCGGGATTTCTACATTACCCACTTGACGCATACGTTTTTTGCCCTTTTTCTGCTTCTCTAAAAGCTTTCGTTTTCTTGAAATATCACCGCCATAACACTTCGCGGTAACGTCTTTTCTCAAAGCTTTGATCGTTTCTCTTGAAATTATTTTAGCGCCAATCGCAGCTTGAATTGGAATATCAAATTGTTGTCGCGGAATTAGTTCCCGTAACTTTTCACACATTTTTTTACCAATATTTTGTGCATTATCAGCGTGAATTAATGCCGATAAGGCATCAACTGGTTGCGCATTTAATAGAATGTCAACGCGTACTAATTTCGAGGCGCGCATGCCTATTGGTGAATAATCAAAAGAGGCATAGCCCTTAGAAATGGTTTTTAAGCGATCGTAAAAATCGAATACAATTTCAGCCAAAGGCATATCAAAACTAAGTTCGACGCGTTCAGTCGTTAAATAGGTTTGATGGGTTATTAAACCACGCTTGTCAATGCATAACGACATAACATTACCAACAAAATCGGATTTTGTTATAACCGTTGCTTTAATATAAGGCTCTTCTACGCGATCTAAACCAGAAGGGTCTGGTAAATCGGTTGGGTTATTTACAATGATAGGTGTATCTGGATGTTTTCTGGTATAGGCGTGATAGGATACGTTGGGAACCGTAGTAATAACGGTCATGTCAAACTCCCGTTCTAAGCGTTCCTGGATAATTTCCATGTGAAGCATTCCCAAAAACCCACAACGAAATCCAAAACCTAAAGCCGCAGAACTTTCTGGAGTATAAACCAACGACGCGTCATTTAGTTGTAATTTTTCCATGGAAGCACGAAGCTCTTCATACTCATCGGTATCAACCGGGTAAATACCAGCAAACACCATAGGTTTTACATCTTCAAAACCAGATATAGCGTTTTTTGTTGGGTTTTTGGCATCTGTTATAGTATCACCAACTTTTACTTCTTTGGCTTCTTTTATTCCCGTAATTAAATACCCTACGTCACCTGCCTTAATTTCATTTCTTGGAAATTGCTTTAATCTTAAGGTGCCAACTTCATCAGCATTGTAGGTTTTACCTGTCGCAATAAATTTTATGAGTTGATTCTTTTTAATAGAACCGTTAATAACCCTAAAGTAGGTCTCTACGCCCCTGAATGGATTATAAACCGAGTCGAAAATCAAAGCCTGTAAAGGCTCGTCAACATTGCCTTTTGGAGCCGGAATGCGTTCGATAACAGCTGCTAAAATAGCATCCACTCCAAATCCTGTTTTGCCACTGGCATGAATAATATCTGAAGGATCACAACCTAATAAATCAACAATGTCATCGGTAACTTCTTCTGGATTGGCACTGGGTAAATCAATCTTGTTAAGAATTGGGATGATTTCCAGATCATTTTCTAAAGCTAGATATAAATTGGAAATAGTTTGAGCCTGTATACTTTGTGCGGCATCAACAATAAGGAGTGCGCCTTCGCAAGCGGCAATAGATCGAGACACTTCATATGAAAAATCGACGTGACCGGGCGTGTCAATAAGATTTAAAACATAATCTTCACCTTTATAGGTATAATCCATTTGAATAGCATGAGACTTGATAGTAATACCACGCTCACGCTCTAAATCCATGCTATCCAAGAGCTGATTTTGTTTTTCTCTATCAGTTACAGATCCTGTGGAGTCCAATAATCGATCTGCAAGAGTGCTCTTTCCGTGATCTATATGTGCAATAATGCAAAAATTTCTTATATTCTTCATAAAAACAATCTAACCCTAGATTCAATGTGCAAATATAGATGTTTTCAGTTTTAGAAAAGCGTTAATATTCAAATCAACAGGAATATTATACCGATCATATATATTAATTACATATTTAACAACTTTTATATTAGATTTGATTCTAACTAACAAAGGATTAGGGGTATGAGAATTATATTTTCAATATTATTTATTATACTGGGAATGTTTACAGCCTCTTCCCAGATTAGTAATGTAAAAGAAGAATTTGCTTTACCAACATCACCAGAGAACTTAAGTGAATCTTCGGGAGTTATTTTCTTTAATAACAAGTTAATAACCCACAATGATTCGGGAGGAGAAAACAAACTTTATGAGTTGGATATTGCATCGGGGTTGGTCACAAGAACGGTTACAATTTCGAACGCAACAAATGTAGATTGGGAAGATATTACTCAAGATGACAACTACATATTTATAGGAGATATTGGGAACAACATAAATGGAAATAGAACCGATTTAAAAATTTATAAAATAAGTAAAAGTGATTATTTAAGTTCTACTTCTGTTACTGCCGAAACAATAGCATTTAGTTATTCAGGTCAAATGGATTTTACTGCTGCAAGTGAAAATAATACCGAGTGGGATGCTGAAGCTCTTGTTTCATTTGATACAACAAATTTAGTTTTGTTTAGTAAGAATTGGATAAATGGCACAACAAAAGGGTATTTAATTTCCAAAACGCCAGGCATCTATTCTTTAACTCCCATAGCAACGGTATTAAACAGTGGTGGTTTAATAACAGGAGGAACCTACAATCCATTAAGTGGAAAGCTATATTTAGTGGGATACACAGCACCTGTACTCCCATCACCTTTACAACCTTTTATTTGGAAAATTGAAGATTTTACAGGAAGCGATGTTTTTTCTGGAACCAATACCCAAACCTCGCTTTCTTCTTCATTTGGTTTTGAACAGGCCGAAGGCATTACTTACGTCAATGAAAATGGATATTTTATCACTTCTGAAGCATTTAGTGTTTCAATACTTTCAGATTATGCGAAGGTAATTTCTTTTACTACAAACGACCCGTTATTATCCATACAAAGCATTGACTCTAAAAATAAGGTTATTACATACCCTAACCCCGTAAACGATTATTTAAATGTTGATAATACAAACATTTCATCCATAGAGCTATTTGATGCTAAAGTGATGCGACTTTATAAAGGTAAAACCACTAAAGTAGATATGAGTAATTTTAGCAATGGTCTTTATATTTTTAAAATTAATTTTAATGATGGCACTTCTTCTATTAAAAAAATCATTAAGAATTGAAGAATACCATTTGGGTTAAATAAATATTGAATGTCCGTATTCATTCATAATATCATTTTTGTCATTCAGAATGGAGTGAAACGAAATGAAGAATCCATTGAAAATCAATGAGGTTCCTCCTTTGTCGGAATGACAAAATCATTATATTTTCAGACTTATGACAAATTACGGACATTCAAAAAATAAATACAATAGTTTTTCTAAAAAGAATAGACTTCTTCGATTCTTAAAAAAAGATGTAATTTTGCCACAAAAAATTAGACTTGGTAAAAATAGGCAACATAGAACTTCCAGATTTCCCATTGCTGTTGGCACCGATGGAAGATGTGAGCGATCCACCCTTTAGAGCACTCTGCAAAGAACAGGGGGCCGATGTGGTTTATACCGAGTTTGTTTCGAGTGAAGGATTAATACGTAATGCTGCAAAAAGCGTTATGAAATTGGACATTTACGAAAAAGAGCGTCCTGTTGGGATTCAAATATTTGGGGCTAATTTGGAGAGCATGTTGCAAACCATCGATATTGTTGAAAGGTCTAACCCAGATATTATCGATATCAATTTTGGGTGTCCAGTTAAAAAAGTGGTTAGTAAAGGTGCAGGAGCTGGCATTTTAAAAGATGTGTGCCTAATGGAACAACTTACCGCCGAAATGGTTAAGCGCACCAATATTCCTATTACCGTTAAAACACGACTAGGCTGGGACCATGATTCTATAAGAATAGTTGAAGTGGCCGAAAGACTTCAAGATGTTGGTTGTAAAGCGATTGCTGTTCATGGCAGAACCCGAGCACAAATGTATAAAGGCAATGCCGACTGGAAACCTATTGCAGATGTTAAAAACAACCCGCGAATGCACATTCCTGTTTTTGGAAATGGCGATGTAGACACACCAGAAAAGGCCATGGAAATGCGTGATAGTTATGGATTGGATGGCGCCATGATAGGTCGTGCTAGTATTGGGAACCCGTGGTTTTTTAAACAAGTAAAACACTTTTTTAAGACGGGAGAGCATTTAGCCCCGATTTCTTTGGAAGAACGTGTAGAGGCAGCTCGCAGACATTTACAAATGGCCATTGAATGGAAAGGTGAAATTCTAGGGGTTTTTGAAACCCGACGCCATTATACAAATTATTTTAGAAGTATTCCTCATTTTAAAGAATATCGCATGAAAATGGTGACAAGTGATAAACCTGACGATGTTTTTGCGGCGTTTGATGCGGTATTGGAAAATTTCCCCGATTACCAGTTTACCGAATGATTTTTTAGCAAGTGGCAAGCCACCGCACTAGGAGTTTATCCTGAGTCGAAGGGTTATATCTTTTTAAAACGCTATTGCGAGGAGTTTGTGACGAAGCAATCGTCAATTTTCTGTCCAGTCCAAAGTTTATTTTGCCTATGTTTTAAAAAGGGTGCCACTGCTATCGCTCTTGCAAGAAGGATTGAGTAATTTGTTTGAGCTCTTTTTTCTATAAAAATAGGCAACATTACGAGGAATCCCGATAACTATCGAGACAACGAAGTAATCTCTTTTAAACAGGTAGATTGCCACAGCAAATAAAAAGTTCCTTCGCAATGACAAAAAAAGTGAGTTGCCGAAAGACTCGTATTCACGAATACAATACTTTTCGATCTAAAGGAGGTTGAGCCTTGGGGTTTCCGTTTTACCCCTCCTGTGGAGAGGTCGGAACTGCCTTTTTCGGCAGTTCCGGGT
>CAXBHA010000214.1:0-5194 GCA_963974955.1 uncultured Yeosuana sp.
CATAATTAATATAGAAAAACTAGCTAAAACTCAAGTAAATAAAGATTTTGAAAAAGCCTTAAAGGCAGAAGACCCAAAACCCGAAGATTTATTTACACATGATTTTGCGCCATCACCAATTAGTGATGAAGTTGGAGAGCGCTCTCCAAAAGGAGCAGAAAAAACATTGATGGTTGATTGCGCGTTATTTGCTATAGAGGAATTAATGGCCAAACATAAAGAGTGTTTGTTATACGGTCAAGATGTTGGTGCACGACTAGGAGGTGTGTTTAGGGAAGCTGCAACCTTAGCTCAAAAATTTGGAGATAATCGGGTTTTTAACACACCCATTCAGGAGGCTTTTATTGTAGGTTCTACGGTAGGGATGAGCGCCGTAGGATTAAAACCAATAATAGAAGTTCAGTTTGCCGATTATATTTGGCCAGGGTTAAACCAATTATTTACTGAAGTGAGCAGGAGCTGTTATTTATCCAATGGAAAATGGCCGGTTAGTATGATTTTACGAGTTCCAATAGGGGCTTATGGTAGTGGCGGGCCTTATCATTCGTCATCTGTTGAAAGTGTGTTGACCAATATTAGAGGCATCAAAATTGCCTATCCAAGTAATGGTGCCGACTTAAAAGGGTTGATGAAGGCTGCGTATTATGATCCAAATCCAGTAGTGATTTTAGAGCATAAAGGCTTGTACTGGAGTAAGGTTAAAGGGACACACAGAGCAACATCGATAGAGCCTTCAGAAGATTATATATTACCTTTTGGAAAGGCTTTGGTTTTGCAGGAAATCTGGAAACAAGAATCAAAAGAAACCTTGACTATTATCACTTATGGTATGGGCGTACATTGGTCTTTGAATGCATCTGAAGAATTAGGATTAAATCATCAAATTGAGATTATTGATTTAAGGACGTTATATCCGTTAGATGAAGCAACCATGATGGCATCTGTGAAGAAAACAGGTAAATGTTTAGTGGTTACCGAAGAACCCTCAAACAATAGTTTTGCCTTGGCACTGGCAGGTAAAATACAAGAACAATGTTTTCAACAGTTAGATGCACCCGTGATGGTTATTGGTAGTGAAAATCTTCCCGCGATTCCTTTAAACGCCACGTTAGAGCAAGCTATGATTCCATCAACAGAAAAAGTCAAGGTAAAAATCAAACAATTACTGGCATATTAATTTCGATTGAAAACAAACAAAAGCAACTTAAAAAGCTGCTTTTTCATATTTTATTTCGTCATTCCCGGAGGATATTGTTTCATTACCTCGGATACAAATTTATTGATGCGCTCCTCTTTTTTAGACATATTTCGTGACAAATATCCAGTTCCCATGCCTTGCCAAACCAATTCTTTTTTATTGGCATCAATAAGGTCGATATACAGAATTCCTTCTGTCGAAGTTGATATGGATGGTTGATTCCAACCCCAGCCCCAGCCCCAACCAGGATAACCATAACCACCCCAACCGCCATAACCCCAACCACCATAGCCACCCCAACCGCCATAACCCCAATAGTTGTTATAAACGTCCACGCGTTGATTGGATTTTGTAAAAAGACTCACTAATAAATCTGGACTTTCAGATTTAGAAAACCCCTTGGCCAATAATTCAGATTCGATAGCACGAAGAATTCTTCGCTTATCTAAATCACTTATTTCTGCTTTATCAATACCAGTTTTAAAAAATGCAAATGTTTTGTAATTGTTAAAGTTGGCATTCTTGTCAAAATCGGTTGCAACTCTAACAGAGACGCACGATGTTACCACTAATAGTATCACTAAAAGAGGTAGTGTTTTAAAGATTCTTTTCATTTTCTTTTTTTTTTAATGGTTATAACGAATTTAATAAATTATTGTCAACAATATTTGGTAAGGTTACGTTTAAGTTAGGCTCTAACGCCATGGCGCGTTTTATAGCAAAAATGGCACCATGGTTTCTTGCCCAACTTCGTCTCGCTATTCCATTATTTACATCCCAAAACAGCATCGATTTTAAACGTCTTTCGGCATCATTAGTACCATCAAGAACCATACCAAATCCACCATTTATAACTTCACCCCAACCAACCCCACCACCATTATGGATGCTCACCCAAGTAGCGCCTCTAAAACTGTCTCCAATTACATTTTGAATGGCCATGTCAGCAGTAAATCGGGAGCCATCGTAAATATTGCTGGTTTCTCTATATGGTGAATCGGTTCCAGAAACGTCATGGTGGTCTCGTCCCAAAACAACATAACCAATGTCTTCTTTTTGAATGGCATCATTAAAAGCCTGCGCAATTTTCATGCGTCCTTGGGCATCTGCATATAAAATACGTGCTTGCGAGCCAACCACCAATTGGTTTTCTTGTGCTCCTTTTATCCATTGAATATTGTCTGCCATTTGCTGCTGTATTTCTTTTGGAGCCTGTGTCATTAAATCTTCTAAAACACGACATGCAATGGCATCTGTTTTCTCTAGATCTTTGGGGTTTCCCGACGTGCAAACCCATCTAAATGGACCAAAACCGTAATCAAAGCACATAGGCCCCATAATATCCTGGACATAACTTGGGTATTTAAAGTCAATACCATTATCTGCTATTATATCAGCACCAGCTCTTGAAGCTTCCAATAGAAAGGCGTTTCCATAATCAAAAAAATAAGTCCCTTTTTTAGTATGGTTATTAATCGCTTTTACATGACGCCTTAAGGTCTCTTGAACCTTTTGTTTGAAAGATTCTGGATTATTGGCCATTAATTCGTTGGCATCATCAAATGAAATTCCAATAGGATAATAACCTCCAGCCCATGGATTATGAAGAGAGGTTTGGTCGCTTCCTATATCTATGGTAATATTAGCTTGATCAAAAGTTTCCCAAACATTCACTATGTTACCTAAATAAGCAATCGAAACTATTTCTTTTAGCTTTTTGGCTTTAATAACTCTAGAAACGAGTTCGTCCAAATCCGTTATAACTTCATCAATCCAACCTTGTTCATGACGAATTTTGGTAATCTTCGGATTTACCTCCGCACATACTGTGACACAGCCAGCAATGTTTCCTGCTTTTGGCTGTGCACCAGACATGCCACCTAAACCAGAGGTCAAAAACACATGGCCTTTCGGATTTTTTTTAATTTTTCTGAACGCATTTAATACCGTTATGGTTGTTCCATGAACAATGCCTTGAGGGCCTATGTACATATAACTCCCTGCGGTCATTTGTCCGTACTGTGTCACGCCCAATGCATTAAATTTTTCCCAGTCGTCTTGCTTGGAGTAATTAGGAATCATCATGCCGTTAGTAACAACAACTCTTGGTGCTTCTTTATGGGAGGGGAATAAACCAAGGGGATGGCCAGAATTAATAACAAGAGTTTGCTCCCCATTCATTTCGGCAAGGTATTTCATAACTAATAAGTACTGTGCCCAATTTTGAAAAACGGCACCATTACCGCCATAAGTGATTAGTTCATGTGGATGTTGCGCTACAGCATAGTCTAAATTATTCTGTATCATGAGCATGATGGCCGCTGCTTGCTTACACTTTGCAGGATAATCATCAATTGGTCTGGCATACATTTTATAATCCGGTCGCAAGCGATACATATAGATCCGTCCGTAGGTTACTAACTCTTCGTTGAATTCTTTTATTAATGTACGGTGATGTTTCTTATGAAAATATCTAAGAGCGTTAATGAGGGCTAATTTTTTTTCGTCTTTGGTTAAAACATCTTTTCGCTTGGGAGCATGATTAATAGCTAAATCATAAGGTTTTCTCTTTGGCAAAATAGTAGGGATTCCTTCTAATATCTGTTCTTGAAATGTCATGAATTATTCTAATTTCAGTTTAAAATGTTGCTTTTTCAACATTAAAGCCATAAGGACAATGTCTGCAATTACTTTCACAGCAATACCCTCGTTTTAAATGATATTGTTCTGTAAAACACCTATAACCTTCAGGTGTTAGGTAAAAATCACCTTCTTCAATAGGGATAATTTTCTTCATAGTATTACAAAGATAACGTAAATTGGATTGATTTTTGAGTGTCTAGGGTTATGATTCTATATTCCAAATAGTTAGTTCCAAAAGGGTATTTAGGCATCACTATTTACCCCTTTGTTTTTTTAAGAGATAAGAAGTTTAAAAACGACACTGTGCTTATTAATCATGAATATATTCACTTAAAACAACAATTGGAACTATTAATAATTCCTTTTTTTGTTTTGTATGGAATTGAATTTAGAATAAGATTGTGTTTCTACAAAAGCTGGATTTTGGCATATAAAAATATGTCGTTTGAGCGGGAGGCATTTTGTAATGAATCCAATGTAAAGTATCTTAATCAAAGAGGATTTTGGCAATTTTTAAAGTATCTTCGTAACCATGATTTTCAAGCTCAATAAAAGTATTAACCAACCCATCGTTTTACCGAAAAAACACAGAGTTGAATTGTTTTTAAAGCGTGAAGATGCGATACATCCATTTATTTCTGGTAATAAATACAGAAAACTAAAATACAATATTGAAGAAGCTAAGAAATCGGGATTCAAGAAACTGCTCACTTTTGGAGGCGCGTATTCAAATCACATAGCAGCGGTCGCGTTTGCGGGAAAGGAATTTGGATTTAAAACGGTTGGTATTATAAGAGGGGATGAGTTGAAGGATAAGATTCAAGAAAACCCCACGTTATTATTTGCGCAATCTTGTGGTATGCAGTTTAAATTTATTTCTAGAGAACTATTTAGAGAGAAACTTTCAACAGTTTTTATTAAAAGATTAGAAGAAGAATTTGACAGATTTTATTTGTTACCTGAAGGTGGAACGAATGCTTTAGCTATCAAAGGGTGTGAAGAAATATTAACAGAAGAAGATGCCAATTTTAATGTTGTTTGTTGTTCTGTTGGTACTGGTGGAACCATTTCAGGGATCATTAATTGTTCACAACCTAGTCAACAAATTTTAGGATTTTCGGCATTAAATGGTTCTTTTTTAAAGGAAGATATTAGTAAATTTGTGGACAAGGAAAATTGGGAAATCATCCCGACATATCATTTTGGAGCTTATGGTAAGGTAAATGCAGAATTGATTCATTTTATAAATCGATTTAAAAGAGACAATAATATTCAACTGGACCCAGTTTATACTGGCAAAATGATGTTTGGAATTTTTGATTTATTAGAGAATGGATATTTTGCAAAAGGCTC
>CAXBHA010000215.1:0-5180 GCA_963974955.1 uncultured Yeosuana sp.
TGACATTGCTGCGGCCTATTTTTCAGGCTATGCATATATTGATGCTGTTGAAGTCAATCCATCTTTTGTAGATTTGATGAAAAAATATAACCCTGCCACATTCCTCAATAAAGAAAACATAAACATCCATATAAATGAGGGCAGAAACTTTGTTCGTAAAAACAGAAGCAATTATGATGCTATAATGTTAACTATACCTGTTACCAAAAGCTCACGCAGCAGCGATTTTTACGCCCTTACCGAAAACTACTTGTTTACCAAAGAAGCACTGATGGATTACCTGAATGGTTTAACCGAAAACGGAACCATTTATTTTACCATGCACGCAAAACACGAAGTCTATAAAATGCTTTCAAACTATCTGGAACTACAAAAAGAATTGGGGGTAAACCAGACAGATGCATTTAAAAAAATCTACATTTTCTCGAATGGTATGAACCCAGTTATGGTTATCAAGAAGAAACCCTTTGAGAAAAAAACAATTGAAGACATTCACAGGGCAGCCCATTATCTGGAATATGATAATGATATCTTCTTTTTTCCATACTTAGAGCAAGTTGGTTTGGATACTATTGTACAAAACGTAGATTATCAATGGTATATGTTTGATAATCTTTTATACGATATTTCCAAAGGCACCTATCCGCAGAATAAGCTTTGGGAAGCATCATCAATGAACTTAAAACCAGTAACAGATGATTCTCCTTATTTCTTCAACTATAATAATGGTTTGCCCGATGCCATGACAATTCCCCTATGGTTAGGTATATTAATAATTATCTGGTTTATATACAATCAGGTGAACAGATGGAAAATAGTTTCGTTTTCCGAAGATACCACACTTGTTTTACGTAAAAAATTCAGTGTATTGGCCTTAGTGTCTTTTTTGTTGGGGTTTTCGTATATTCTTATTCAGGGGTATCTATTTCAAGTATTCAATTTAAAACTTTCCAACCCGTCGCAATCATTTTCACTATTGCTTTTTACATTTTTACTGGGCAATGGAATAGGCAGCCTAATGACCCAGAAGTTCAAACAAAACCTGATAAAAAGAATAATGGGCTATACGGTAATCATTGTTTTAATATGCTTACTGACGGTGTATATATTACTGCCGATATGGTATGACCAACTATCGGAATTCGGGATAGTTGCCTTTTTACTGGTTCCATCTTTTTTTATAGGGGTGCCTTTTCCATTATTACTAAAAACAGCGGCCTCTTTTAAAGATAAAAAAACCGTTCCTTTTTTGTTGGGAATATCAAGTGCGGCAGGGGTTTCTGCTTCAATTTTTGCTATAGTTATCTCTATAATATTCGGCTATAAATTTGTTTTCTTATTTGGTTTGGTAGGGTACAGTTTAGTGGTCGTGGCAGCTTATGGATTAAAACAACCCAAAAACACACAATTATGAAAAAATGGACTATAAACATAGGAAGCTATTTTGGTATAAAGGTATTCATCCATTGGACTTTTTGGATCATAATTATATGGATATTGTTGCTGCATTTTAAAATGGGGCATGGTTGGGCAGAAGGCTTGAAAGGTATACTTTTTATATTGGCATTGTTTGCTTGTGTGGTTTTCCATGAGTTTGGCCATGCACTAACAGCAAAAAGATACGGCATCCCTACTCGTAATATTACCCTCTACCCCATAGGTGGAGTTGCCAGCCTTAATAAAATGCCCGATAAACCGGCTCAAGAGCTTGCAGTGGCACTGGCAGGGCCTGCGGTAAATTTAATACTGGCAGGGTTTATCTATTTTTTTCTGGATGCTAATAACCAAGTATTGCCGCTCTCGGAAATAGACCACATGAGCGGTAATGATTTTTGGTTTAACCTATTGGTAGCCAATGTGGTTCTTGCGGTTTTTAATTTGATACCGGCTTTCCCTATGGACGGTGGTAGGGTACTTCGTGCCTTATTGGCATTAAATATGGATAAGCTACAGGCCACGACCATTGCTGTACGAGTGGGACAATTTCTGGCCATTGTGTTTGTTTTTCTGGGGTTTTTTACAAATTTCTGGCTGGTATTCATTGGTCTGTTTATTTATCTGGGTGCCGGTGCAGAAGTAGTGCATGAAACCGCTAAATCCACACTTACCGGATATACAGCAAAAGATATCCTGGTTCAGCCACATACCCGTTTTTCGCCCCATGATAGCTTGGAAAAGGCAGTACAGTTGTCGCAGAATACCCACGAACAGGGGTTTATAGTTGAAGATAAAAACCGGGTACAGGGAATTCTCACACGAAAAGAGCTCGTTAAGGGCTTCTCTGAATATGGAAAGGCTAGCCCGGTATCTAGCATAATGCAAAAAAATTATATTACATTTTTACCAAATGCGCCGTTGCAGGAAGTGTATCAAAAACTTTTGGACAATAACCTTTCAATGGCCCCGATAATGGAAAATGACAAGCTTATAGGAATTGTGGATGTTAAGGGTATTAATGAGTTGATTATGATAAAAAAGAATAAAAAAAGATAATTAATATAAGTAAAAATATGGCTAACTGTTTTGCAGAACCTTAAATAACTATTTTAATTTGAATAGTTAATATAATAATTAGCAACACATTAGCAACTATGGAAAAGATAAAAACAATAAGACAATGAATTCAAAAACCGTACATATTATTGGTGCAGGACCAGCTGGTTTGGTAGCGGCAATACAACTTGCCAAAAACAACTATAAGGTGACGATCCATGAAATGAAAAAAGATGTGGGCACTCGTTTCAATGGTGACTTTCAAGGGATAGATAATTGGTCAACCCAAGAAGATGCCCAAGAATTTTTAGAATCGTTAGGCGTATCCATAAACTTCAGGTTTGCGCCTTATAGCGGTGGCGAATATTTTGATGCTTCATCAAAAAAGTATCACATTAAAACCTCCCGCCCATTATTTTACCTAGTGGAACGAGGCACAAACGAATGGTCATTGGATCAAGGTTTAAAAAGACAGGCTCTAAAAGCAGGTGTCCAAATTAAGTGGAACTCTCGTATTACAAAAGTCCCAGATGGCAAGGTGATTATTGGTACAGGTCCCAAGGCAGCTGACGCTATAGCCAAAGGCATTGTTTTTGAAACCACACATAAAAACTATTATGCTGGTTTTTTAGATGATACTATTGCACCAAAGGCGTATGCTTATCTTTTGGTAAATGAGGGCAAGGCCACGTTTGCAACCTGTTTGTTCAAATCCTTTCCAGATGCACAACAGTATTACGAACGTGCCTATAAACGGCTCCTTGAAACGGTGGATATTGATATCATTGACCCTAAACCATTTGGTGGCTATGCCAACTTTTTCTTTAATAAAACCCTGACCAAAGACAACCGTATTTATTACGTGGGCGAAAACGCAGGGTTCCAAGACGCCCTTTGGGGCTTTGGCATGCGCTATGCCATGCGGTCAGGCTATTTGGCAGCGCGCAGTATCATAGAAAACAGTTCTTATCAAGACCTTTGTAAAACCCATATTTTCCCTCAAATGGAAGTGTCATTGATTAACAGGTGGATGTTTACCAGACTTGGCAACAAAGGGTATGAAAAAGTTCTGAAAATGATTGCAGCCAAAAAAGATCTTATCCCAATCTTGACAAAAAAATATAATCCAAACGGCATGGGCAGGCACTTGTTGTTCCCTTTGGCAAAACTCTGGTTTAGACCTAGATTAAAGGATAAACAGTGTATGCACAAAAACTGTTCGTGCATATGGTGCAAACATGGTAAGCATGAAACCCTGGAGATTAAAACGGATTGCTGAATTACTATCGAATAATAAAAATTACTTAAAATGGAAAAAACAGTCAACATAGTAAAACATTCAGGAGATATCGTTTCTTTTGATGTTGACAAACTTATCAACTCCTTACGTCGTGTCCAAGCAAGTGAAGAGGTAATTCAGCAAATAGTAGAACAGGTTGAAAATCAAATTTACGAGGGAATTACCACCAAAAAAATCTATCAAATAGCCTTCAAATTGCTTAGGGGTAAATCACGAGTAAGCGCTTCAAAATACAAACTCAAAAAAGCAATCATGGAATTAGGGCCATCTGGTTTTCCTTTTGAAAAATTTATCGGCAAAATCCTTGAACAAGAAGGGTTCAAAGCAGAAGTTGGTGTTATTGTACAAGGTAATTGTGTGCAGCACGAAGTAGATGTGATAGCGCAAAAAGATAATAACCATTATATGATTGAATGCAAATATCATAGTGACCAAGGACGGTTTTGCAATGTGAAAATTCCATTATATATCCATTCAAGGTTTTTGGATGTGGAAAGGAATTGGGAACACCGAAAAGGTCACGAAACAAAATTCCATAAAGGCTGGATCTATACAAATACTAGATTTACAACAGATGCCATACAATATGGTGCCTGTGTAGGTTTAGGTCTGGCAAGTTGGGATTACCCAAAGGGAAATGGACTTAAAGAACGCATAGATAAATCTGGCCTACATCCATTAACGGCTTTAACAACCCTAACAAAAGCTGAAAAAACGAAGTTGTTGGACACAGGGATTGTGCTTTGCAAAGACCTTCACGAAAATCCGGCATTATTAAATCAAATTGGGATTGATAAAACAAGACACAAAAAGATTTTGGAAGATTCAGAAGCACTATGTAAAAGTACTTCAGGATAAAGGATGAAAAATTCAACAATATTAAAACAAAACTTATGAAAACTCAAGCATTGCAACAACAGAACAACATCGACTTGGAACCTTTTTATGAAGCATTGGAAGATGACCCGAAGTTACTTGAAAAGGCTTTTGAAATAGTACTGGAGATGGTGAGCACCGACCCAAAAGCTGCCAAGAAAATGGCCCTTTTAATCAAAGAGGAGTATAACGATTTATATAGGGAAATAGCAATATTGTGCAAATCGAGCCAAGACAAAGGAAACACGTCTTCTTGTTGTAGTGGACACTAAATAAATACGATAAAAATGAAAAACAATAAAATAAACATACACTTTTTGGGCGCAGCAGGTACAGTAACCGGCTCAAAATATCTGGTGGACACAGAAGATAGAAAAATACTAATAGACTGCGGACTTTTTCAAGGCCTAAAGGAACTTCGCCTTAAAAACTGGGAATATCCTCCGGTCAACGTATCGGAAATTGATGCCGTATTGCTTACCCACGGCCATATGGACCATACGGGCTATCT
>CAXBHA010000216.1:0-5167 GCA_963974955.1 uncultured Yeosuana sp.
TAGGCTGCCAAAAATGAAGGTATTAGTACCGCTTGATTATTTTTACCAAACCCTTTTGGATACCCATCGGCATCAATATTGTCTGGGTTATTTAGATCCACCCCTTTATCAATTGCCATCCGTTGTGCAATTTTTAGCCTGTTTGCTCTAAATTCGTTAAACGCGTCCGATGTCTTTTCATCGCTTTTGCTAAAAGCTGTTTTTATTAAAACAGTTGAAATATTAAAGTTTCCAAAGGTGTTTGGGGTTAATGATACGTATTCATAGCTTCCTGCATTACTATCTACCCTATAGTTTTCATTATAGTTTTCATAATATGACCTATTCCCTATAAGATCTATCTTTAAATCATTTATGGGCTCTAAACTTGCCGAAACGTCCAATTGTTTGGTATGTGTCTCTGTATATTGTTGGTTAAATTCAGGAAAAACGGTTAACCAACCGTTTCTTGCGGCCAAGTATCTGATATCATTTTGGCTACCAAATGTATAGCCTAATGAAGGTTTAAGAGTGCCTATAAAACCAGGTGTCTGCAAATATCCTGGTAAAAAAGACCCGTTGTTTTCAGAGTACTTAAATTGAACTCGTTTAATGCTTGTTAAAATATCTATTCCAACATTTAAAATTTTAGTCCCGTTTTTGTTGCTGCTTTTTACCGGCTTTGATTTATTTTGATTGGCTCCTGGAGGTGCCCCAGTGGTTCTAGACCTTACGGTTCTAGTTGGTTTTTTTGTTAACCCAATATATCTGTACAACTTAGTCATATCTAAAGTTGTATTAAGATTATGCGTGTTGGCGTTCTGAATGGTATTTCCCAAATCGTATGTTTGTCCGTCCAACTGTAAATTACCATACAAATCTGATCCCTTTTGCCATTGAAAATCACTGCTGTATTGATAGGTTGCATTTATAAAACCAAAGGTTGGAATTTTATTAATAGGTAATTCATACGTAATTCCAAGCTGTTGAGTCTGCCTGTTTGGGTCTCCAACGTCAAAAAATCCATCCCATATACCCAATGTTGGGTCTTGCTCCCCGTTAATAATATTATCTTTAAAATAATTGCGCACAATATTATTATTGGCCGCAGTAAAATTTAATTGCAGTGTTTTGGTAAGGTTGTAATTAATGGTGTATTGGAAATCAAACGTATAATTTCTTCTGAATAATTCTTCAATCCCAATATTGTTTCCTCCTAACTCGACCTCTCTAAACTTTTGACTGTTAAATTGTCTGTTAAAATTTGAATTGATAGTAAAACTAGTAGGTAATAAATTGAAATTGAAATCCTTTAAAATTTTCCAGTACTTTCCTGTAAACAATGAATCGTTTTTTTTAAATGGTTCAACGGTAATGGGATTGAAGTTATAGGCATAATTAGCACCAACACGTAAGGTTTTATTAATGGCTTTTTCTATTTGAAAATCCCTACGTTCTTCTTTGTTATAAGAATAATTAAATGTTAAATTTTCAACATCATAAAAACGTGGTGTCTCTTCTGTAGTCCTGTTTTTTCTTACCCCAATGAAATTAATACTCTGTCTTTTGGTATAGTCCTCAGACTGTTGTTTAATTTGCTCTTTTTCAGTAGCGGAATTGGCCGCTGCAAGTCTTGAATCTAACGTAAGATCTTTATAATATTGATCGTATTTTGGGGTAATAAGCGCTTCACTCTGCCCATAATTAAATGGGATTTGGACACCCCATTTTTTTGGTAATAATTGACCAACATTAACATTGGTTACGACATCATATTGTTTTACATCTTCAAGGCTTCGTTGGCTTGGTCCTTGTTCTATTGAACCAAATCCAGAGGTGCTTTGTCTTCCGGTAGCACTTATATTCATAAAATCTGCTAAATTGGTATCCATACTAACTATAGTAGCCCAACCTCCTTGGTTATCTAAATTGGACAACCTTAACTCATTAAACCAAATTTTAGCACATAAATTATCTCTGTTCGTAGCATTTTTAACCCCAACCATTAAAGTTCTAATATCTCCAAAATTAGGATTCCCTTTAATGGCCACACGATGTTGACCTGCTACATAATTAGAATATTGATCTCCGGTAATTGGAACCACTTCACCATTAATCACATCATAAGATGTAGGATCATCATTTGATAAAGTCCCATCGGAAATGCCTTGAGCTTTAATTTTTGCCAAAACATCGAGTGAAAGATTTATTTCATTCTCTTTTGGCCAAAGTTCGTCTCTTGTTATTCCAGTAGATACTTGTAACGGTATTTCTATTTGATAATAATTCTGTGTAAGGTCATTACCCATTCTAATAAAGCCAACCAAATCATTATTTCCTAAGCTTGCTACTTCGGCATCTTGAGCATGCATAAACATTTTAATGCGCTTATATTGACGCATATCGACACTTATATTCTTATATACTGCTTTAGAATCTTGTGTTTCCAAATTACAAACATTAACGACCAATGATTGTTCATTCTGTTGAATAACGGTATTGTTATTATACAATTTCTCGGGTTCAATTCCTGGTGGCCGTTGATAGCTGCCTTCATTCTCGATAGTTCCTATAACTCCCACCGAAAAATCTGTTTGCGGATCATCTGGTGTTGGATCATTTTTATCTAATGCCTGTGTATAACGTCTCCAATCACTTCGCACTAAATCAATGGTTCCAAATCTAAAAACCGTGCTTTCACTAAAATCTTTAAGAACCACTCTGGCAAAACGTACCGATCGTAAATCGGTAATACCACCAACCGCAGTGACATGACTTCCTTGAACAGGCACTCTAAATTGATACCATCTAACATCAACTTTATTTCCATTTGGAAGCGATCTTGGTTTTAATTTAAAATCTTTTATAAATTCTTTTAGTGGGTTAGAGTTGGGAATATTATCATACTCATTTTGTGTTTCTGGTAAATTTTGTCTGGTAATATCCAATTCATATTCAAAATAACTGTCTATCGTGTTCATGGTATTGTCACGATTAATATCCTCTACATCGGGTTGTGTATTAGTCCCTCTATCGGCAGTTGAAAAGGTGTCCGGTGTATTGCCTTCAACCCCATTATACTTTTTATAACGATCAAAAATATTTCCCTCCGTATTTAAAAAATAGGTGTAATTATCGTTTGACGGGTCTGCTCCAAAACTAGCCCCAAAATTTGCAATTTCTTCAGAATCATTATACCCATCATATCCAACATCTTGATTTTTTCGTTCTTGCCCTGTCGAATCAAAAGCATAAACCAACGATTGATTTTGTGGAACGACAGTTCCCCAAGCCGTAACCGGTAACAATGATTTATCTCCATCTTGGGGCAAACCATTTTCATAGAGTTTTTTGCCATCTTTAATAATATCTTCAGAAATATTACCTAAGTCGAAAACCAATTTACCTCCAGGATTTGACGGGTTATCTTGATAGGGATCTTGTAACCAAAACTCAATATATTCTACGTTGGCCTGTTCCAAATCTGTTGATGTTAACTGGCGGGTTATGCCTGCCCAACTTTCTTGTGGATTTGTTATAACACCATTAGCCGCCGATGGATCATAGTTGTAGGGACCTCTTTCGGCAGGAAAATAGGCCAAATCCAAGGTATATAGTACTGAGTTTTGACCTTGAACTAAATTTTGCTCTGGAAAAAGTTCATTAATAAACACCCTGCTAGTATATAAATTTGACATATCATCATCTGATATATCTCCTGGTCTTTGACTACTATAAAAAATGGGGTCGATGGTGTACCAATTTAATCGTGCACGTTGATATCCGTTTTGGATACCGTTATCATCCTCGTTGGGATTTCCTGGGATATTAAGGCCTAATGGTCTACTGGACAAAAACCAAGATTGTTGTGATTTTAAATCAATTGCATTTTGCGACCCTTCAAAATCGTCAATATACGAGGTTGCTTCTCCATTTAAATTTGTTCCTTTTGGTGCCCCTGGAGCTAAATAGGCAAATTCTCCTCTTACTGATAAATTCGATTCTACGTCGGTATCAATATTGGGAAGCATATTCACTAATCTTGTTAAAAAAGGAACCTTCGTTGAATAATTTCCATTGATTCCAAAAATAGTGTTGTTTATGGGTTCTGTTCCATAGTTTGCTTTTTGTGTTATTGGGCGTTCATTTAAATTTAAAAGTGTAGCACCCAATAAAAAATTATCATTAAACGTGTGTTCAACATTAAGCCCCGTAAAGCGTTTGGTTTGTTGCCCAAAAACTGCATTGTTTTCTGTAGAAACCTGAATAGGCGTATTTGACGCCTTTAACGCTTCGTCTAAAATTTGAACACGACCGAGTTGATAATTTACGGTATAATCAACACCTTCAACCAACACACGGCCACCTGCCGTTACTTTAACAGATCCTCTAGGCACATTAAATGACCCTATGGGGATGCCATCGCCACTTTCGGATTTGTATCGGCCCTTTAATTGAAATTTGTTTTTTTCAACTTCTTCTAAAGCGGCTGTTTTAGTGCTTTTATAAAGCACATCATAAACATATTTCTTTTGGTTGTCATTATATGTAACAACATTGTTATAATCTTCAGCAGCATTTAGTGATAATTTATTAAAAAGATACTTACCAAAAGGCTCAACACTTGTAAAGATGATCTTTCCGTTCTGTGGAATAACTGTAATGCCTGGATAAAAATCGAAAAAACCATCACCGTTGGATTGAGGATCATTATTGAAATTTAATTTGTCTAAGTTAAATACTCGCAGCAAGGGTGTTTCTTGCAAGGGTGTTTCATTGGGGCCAGGTGTTGGAAACGGCGTGCTTCCTACAGGGGTAATATAATTTAAAGGTGAGGATTCAGTATAAAAAATATTTAGTTTAAAATCATCTGGACTAAGTTGATAAGCACCCGTATCATAAATGTTTTTCATCATTAAGTTCCAAACAGGTTGATTTACATTTGTTATACTACTTTTTAATAATTTCAAAATCAAATTACTATTCACAACAGTGGTTACTTGACCCGTACCATTTGTAGTTACATTAGTAGCATCAACACCATCGTTCGCAAATTCACCTACTTGGTAGACTTGGCCACCAACTGTAAATTGAAATGCCGCAGCTAAAACTTCATCATTATTTAATCGTTGATTCAATGATATATAGCCTAAGTCTTTATTTACAGTATATTCTTGACCCTCTATTA
>CAXBHA010000217.1:0-5164 GCA_963974955.1 uncultured Yeosuana sp.
TTGAACAATTGAGGTTAATTATCAATCGCTAAAATGAATTTATAATCCACTTTTTAAAATAATCAACTATCCCGAAAGGTCTGGTATCCCACCAGACCTTTCTTTTTTTTAGGTGATGTACAGCACATTCATGTAGAGATTAAAGACCATTTTTTCTAATTCCATTTAAAAATCCTTTGCTTCACTGGATTCTTAGTCCGGAATCCTTAATTTAACAAGGCATTAAAAAAGAGAAAGAATGAGTCATTTATCAGCTATAGGATTTGACATAGATAGTGATGAGGAATTTTACAAATTGGCAAAAAAAGCATATGCAAAGGCTAGCTCGATTAAAACTGATAAAGGCACTTATTTTCAGTATTCAGATTCTTCCGGTGCAGAGCTTTGGATACAAAGCAATTTGAATCATGAATTGTTAGGTGTTAAACCTCATTATAAAGGAATTAGTAAAAGGAATGTGTGCTTAACAGCCTCCCTTGATAGGATGGAAAGCGAGTTAGATGGAGCATTTCATTCATGGGCCGACCCAACTGAACCAGGCAATCCTGAAAGTGGGGCTTATCCATTTGTTTTTGATGTTCCAAACCATAAATCATTGGGAAGTATAAAGTTTCCACAAAGCATAGCAATACAGCTCTCTGCATTTGCGCAGGACATAGATTATTATGAAAATGAAACAGCATTTGAGCAAGGCAAGAGGGTAGAGTAAAATGGTCAACTCAATCCTTTGTGCCGAGTGGATTATTCAATTCTAATGAAAACCCTGAGCTCAATACACCAGAAGCTTTGGGAATTATAGCCGGAACAATTAAACAATCAGAGAAGAAATACAATGATCTAACAGGTCAAGAATTTCAATGGATGCTTGTGGATACGCTGGGAGGGGAAATAGATGTAGTAGCAGATTGGGGATTCTTTTCGACCGAACCAAAGGTAGGTGGAATAGTACACGGAAAATTTTGGCTATCAGGACAGCTTTTGAATATTCCAGAATTGGTTTAGAAAGTTAAAGCGAGCTGTATAATAAATAGTCAGTTGCTTAGGCATCCTCACTCCTAAAATAGGCCCCTAATCACAGTCTGAGCCTGTCAAAGAATTTGAATAAAGAGGAGTTAGTTTAAATTGAATGCCTTACACCTAATATATAAACACAACATAAATAGTATTGAATAGGCTCTAAGACGATTTTCAATAGTTTCCATTAAATTATTAGTCAATTTACTGGATACTTTGTTTGGAATGCTTAATTTGACAGGAAAAATTAGCAGAAGGATAAAGGTTCTTAATGTATTTATACGTAATCCTAAGCTAAAATATTTTGGTAGATTTTATGGTGTAAAAAAACATCTTGATAAAAAATGATAGTAGCTTCATTGTTGATTGTTTTAGGGTTTACGTGCCTGATTTTTGGGGCGAATTGGCTTGTATCAGGAGCTTCTTCTTTAGCGAAAAAAAATAATGTTCCTGATCTGGTTATAGGTTTGACAATTGTAGCTTTTGGCACTTCTGCACCAGAATTAATCGTTAATTGTGTAGCTTCATTTAATGGATTTTCCGATATCGTTTTTGGAAATATTATCGGAAGTAATAATTTCAATTTGTTCATTATCCTTGGTATTGCAGGTTTAATATATCCGATTACGGTTCAATCTTCAACAGCATGGAAAGAAATTCCTATTTCGTTATTTGTTGTCCTATTATTATTTGTCCTTGTCAATGATTTTTTAATCAACCAAAACCCTGAAATTTCAAGGATTGATGGAGTCATATTATTGGTAGGATTCCTTTGTTTTATTTATTATGTTTTCACCCAATTAAAACAAGAGCAATCTGATGTGATTGCCTATGAAGAAAAATCAAATTATAAAATTTGGGCATTAATAATAATTGGAATAGCTGGACTTATAGTTGGAGGAAAATTGGTGGTTGACAACAGTATTAATATTGCAATTGAATTGGGGGTTAGTCAAAAGATTATAGGTTTAACCATAGTTGCAGCCGGCACTTCCCTTCCTGAATTGGTTACATCAATAGTTGCAGCCACCAAAAAGAATAGTGATATCGCAATTGGTAATGTGATAGGTTCAAATATTTTTAACATCCTGCTGATACTTTCAATCAGTTCTTTTGTAAATCCGATAGCATACAATCCGAATTTTAATCAAGATTTGTTAATATTAATTGGTGGTACAGCTTTTCTTTTCATTGCAATGTTTACCGGCAAAAGAAAAAAGCTTGATCGATGGGAGGCTTTAATCTTACTAAGTTTCTATTTGATTTACACGACTTATCTGGTATCCAAAGAAATATAAAAACTACCATTTGCAAAAAAAATTACGATCAAAAACCGAACCCTAAGCCTGCTGAAGCATTGTTTTTATAATAAAAAACAGATGGATTGAAAGATCATGCGCCAAAGAGCCGGAATTCCTTATTTAAGTATTGGCTTAGTTTAATGAAATATTTTTATCCCTTTTTTCAATAAGTATTCAAATTCAGCGTATTAATACCATTTTTCGCTCATTGAATGAGGTTTTTTAAATCTCTTTTAGGTTCAATGTAAAATGTTTTCACAATTCTTAATTTAATAAGTAAGTTAAGAAAGATGTGTATAATCAAAAGCTATTACTCTTCTGGAAAACCATTGCTAATTCCCGGTATCATCTCCGGTGTTTTAGTTTAACAATGTAATATATAGGTATAAGATTGGATAATATAAAACTAAATATTATTTTAACATTTTAGATAGATTCAAACCCTTAATCTCATAAACCAAAAAGAGCTGCTATGAAATATTTATTTACTATGAGTTTTACCTTTTTAACATTATGCGCATTTGCACAGGATTCAAAGACTTCATTGATGAAGATTGTTTTGGCTGATTCAGTAATTAATAAATATATGGAAGGTATTGGGAAAAAAGATATTAATGAATATAAATTATTTCATGGATCTGGGTATTATGTCTTTAATGATGGAAACGTTGAATTTCAAGAATATAATGGAAACAATAGTAATGCTAAACAAAAAGGAATTATCAAAAAGATAAAAATTAATAAGAATAAGGCTATAGTGAAATTTTATACAGCTTCATGTAACAATACACGCGTCAGCTTGAGGAAAGTAGCAAAAAATTGGGAAATTAAGTCTAGGCTGATTTACAGAAGCTGGAAGCATCCAAACAAACAACCTAAACTTGTATACTATAGTTTGAATTAAAAATTTAGCATCGTGGCTTAATTTCTGGTTTGAAATGTTTATTTTAATAAATACAATTAGCAAAAGTAGAAGGGATATAATCCAAATAAGCAAAACTTCTATGCGAATTATGTAAATACATATGTTTTAACAATTGAAAATGAGAAAATTAAAACTTCAAATTCAACTTTCAATTGATGGATTCATTGCTGGTCCTAATGGAGAAATGGACTGGATGATTTGGAATTGGGATGATAAGCTAAAGGATTTCGTAACCCAATTAACGGAATCAACTGACACTATAGTTTTGGGTCGCAAACTGGCAGAAGGATTTATTCCATACTGGAGATCAAATAAGGAGTTGGAAGGTGCTGAAAAAATTAATAATTCTAAGAAAATAGTTTTTACCAAAACACTTGAAAGCTCGAATTGGGAAAATACCATTTTGGAAAAGGGAGATTTGACAGATAAGATACAAGAATTAAAATCTTTAACAGGAAATAACATGATAGCCTATGGTGGGGGAGCATTTGTTTCATCACTAATCAAAGAAAATTTGATTGATGAATATTACTTTTTTATTAACCCTTCTATTTTAGGTGACGGAATGCCAATATTTGAGAAAACTGACTATAAAAAGGAGTTGAAATTGGAAGAAGCAAAAGCTTATGAGTGTGGAATAACCGTATTAAAGTATACGAATTGAACACAGCATTAATTTACACTCCCAGTTAAACCGTCATAATGCGATTAAGGTTTCGGTTCAGTTTAGCCCCGATCGATCAGGATTGGAATCAGCCTCTGGAAGCTTTCTGCGTTGGGGATTGGGTTGGATTTTTTGGTTGAATTATATAGCAGTTGAATAATTAAATTCCGCCTGTATTGGTAGCCTATTAAGGCTTTTCGTTTTTTTAGTCAATACCAGACCATTTTCAGCAGTTTCCATTAAATTTTTAGTCTATTTACTGGATATTTTGTTTGGAATGTTTAATTTAACAGGTTAAACAAGTAGAATGGGTTGGGTGCATGGTTGGTATATACATGCCCTTTTTATAAACTTACTTATTATACAGTTTTTGTAAGCAATGCAGAAAATGGGCTAATGGATAAATTACCAATTGAATTACAATTACAGTTCTTCAAAGTATATAGTGAAGAAATTTCTATTGAAGATTTTGAGCAATGGCTTTATGGAGAAACAGAACTTGAAAAATTAGTAGGAGAAAAATATTATCTAGACTTGGTTTCTTTGAACTTTAAAGACCGACATATTAAACACGAGATGAGTAAAGTTATTGACTCATTTCTTGACTTTGGATTATTTGAAGAACGAAAATTGAAAAAAATCCTAAATGATTTGATTAATCGAACTCATGATTTTGCGAAATCACTCATTGCAACTTATGACCTTTACTGCTCTGGTTATAACTTCTTTGACAATTTGGGAATGGGATACGGATTGATTTTTGCCAATGATTTTTTCGACTATAATGATTGGACAAAATTAACAGAAAACCAGAAGAATCAGCGAATTGAAATAATATTTGGTGGAGTGAAAAAGGAAGCTGGACTAGTATTGGAATGGATTAATTCTGGGAAAATCATTTTGACTGGAGAAGTAGATGAAATTGACCACTATGAATATATTGATAAAAGAACAGAAGCTGAGCGGAAACTTAGAACAATAGAAACGATTGAAACAAAAGAAATAAAGCTTAGAACAATCGCTATACCCAATAAGGGGGTTATTGCTAAATTGAAAGGTTGGTTTTCATAGGAAGTCCGCCAAATCATTTATTTGGCTTATTAGAAATGAATAATTTAAAAACAAAACACAACGCTTTGGCTAGGTACAATCTGAAAGTTTTGTGCTTCGAAAAACTTTTACTGGGCATTGCTGGAACGTTAAATGCAATCCTCTATATATGAAACTTATTTACTTTCAGAGCTAACGGGGTGTTGCATC
>CAXBHA010000218.1:0-5155 GCA_963974955.1 uncultured Yeosuana sp.
TTCTGTAGGTTCATAAATATAGGTGTTTTCTCCTCCAATTATAATTTTATCATTTATTTAAGGCTTGCTAATATAAAAATGGATCAAAATGAACTTCATCTTTACGGAGATTGGGTTGAAAGTATATTGAATGACGAAAAAAAACATTTGTCACTTTTAACATTAAACTCGCGACAAGTTATTAGTGCTTTACTATTCAAATTAAATGATAACTTTAAAAACTTGCATTATGATGTTTTTAGCACCATGGAGGGAGCACTTACCCATGTAGATGTCGATATCTCTAATATGCCATTTGTGGAAAGTGAAATTGACAAACTGAAAGTTGAAGTTTAACTTTATTTCTTTCTAAAACTTTTGTTAAGTACTCCTAAAACCTCCGACTTATAGTATTAGATTTATATCTTTATTGAAAAATTCTTATTAATGCAAAAAACATATTACGATCCAGCAGACCTCAAAAAATTTGGAAAAATTTCTGACTGGAATGAAGAACTCGGTAAAAAATTCTTTGATTATTACGGAAAAGTTTTTGAAGAAGGCGCCTTATCGGAAAGAGAAAAATCACTTATAGCCTTAGCCGTCGCGCATACCATTCAATGTCCTTATTGTATTGACGCTTATACTGGAGATGGTTTACAACGGGGAATTACCAAGGAAGAAATGATGGAGGCTCTTCATGTGGCTGCTGCAATTCGTGGTGGTGCATCACTAGTTCATGGCGTACAAATGATGAATAAAGTTAATAAACTTGACATGTAAGGTTTGTTAATTTAAACGTCTTATTATATTCATCTCAAATCCTTTCACAAAATTGGTAACAACATCTTTACATAAACGCAAAAGCGACTTAGCAGATAGCAACAGACAACTTGAAATATTATCCAATGGCATTTTTAAAAGTGGTGATTTGCCAAAATTTTCAAATAAAATTGCAGAAACAAATCAGTTTCCTTTAAAAGCTAAAACATTAGAAGTCCTACAAATAAATGTAGGTTATATGTGCAATCAAGTATGTGAGCACTGCCATGTAGATGCTGGTCCCGATCGAAAAGAAATCATGACCAAGGAAACCATGTTACAATGTTTGGAAGTCATTAAAAAAACTGGTGCACATACTGTAGATTTAACCGGAGGTGCTCCAGAAATGAATCCGAATTTTCGCTGGTTTGTTGATGAAGCCTCTAAAGTTGGGATTCAAGATTTTATTGTTCGCTCTAACCTTACCATTATTAAAGCAAACAAGAAATTCGCCGATTTACCGGAGTTTTTTAAATCCCATAATGTTCATGTCGTTTCGTCAATGCCACATTGGACGCAAGGAAAAACAGATAAGCAAAGAGGAACGGGTGTTTTTAATCAATCTATTGAAGCCTTAAAGGAATTAAATGCCATTGGCTACGGAATGCCAGATAGCACATTGAGAATGGACTTAGTTTATAATCCATCAGGGGCTTTTTTACCAGGAAATCAGACATCCTTAGAAAAAGAATTCAAAAAAGCCTTATTAGAAGATTTTAATATTCATTTTCATGATTTATTTGCTATCACTAACTTACCGATAAGTCGCTTTTTAGATTATTTAATAGCCTCTGATAATTATGAAGATTATATGTATTCATTGGTAGAAGCCTATAATCCAGCAGCCGTTAAAAATGTGATGTGTACTAATACACTCTCCGTTAGTTGGGATGGTTATTTATATGATTGTGATTTTAACCAAATGCTGCAATTACCTGTTAATAGTAAAGTTAATCATATCTCAGAATATAATGAAGCTTTACTTTTTAACCGAGATATTGTTATTTCTCAACATTGTTATGGCTGTACAGCTGGTGCAGGAAGTAGTTGTCAAGGAAGTGTAGCTTAATTATGAAATTTAGAATCTCCATTTTATTGTTTTTTTTGGTGTTTGTTTCAAATGCTCAAAATTCCATTTCTGAATTATTAAAGCGTCACAACACTAAAAACATACCCTATATAACCGTTCAGGAATTAGCTATGCCAAAAACACAAGCTATCATTTTAGATGCACGAGAAAAAAATGAATTTAATACAAGCCACTTAAAAAATGCTCTTTTTGTTGGGTATAATGGATTCAACATAGATTCTGTTCTTCAAATAATTCCAAATAAAACAACCAAAATTGTTGTTTATTGCTCTCTAGGAATTCGCTCTGAAACAATTGCCACTAAACTCAAAAAAAACGGCTATACCAGTGTTTATAATCTTTATGGCGGTATATTTGAATGGAAAAATAATAATTTTCCTGTTTACGATTTTGAAAATAAGGAAACTAACAAGATTCATGTATTTTCAAAAGAATGGAGCAAATGGTTAAAAAAAGGGATTAAAGTATTTTAATATGGGACTATTTAGCACAAAGGGCTCTGAATCTGATAATGAGTTAGCAACCAATTTTTATTTTCCAACTTCAAAAAACGCCCTTATAATTTTTACCAGAAATCCAGAACTCGGAAAATGTAAAACGCGCTTAGCACAAACTATTGGGGATGAAGCTGCTTTAAACATTTATACGTATTTACTTAAACATACAGCAGATGTTTCAAAAAACACGAAAGCCGATAAATATGTATTTTATTCAGAAAATATTATAAAAGAAGATTTATGGAACACTGATTTTTTTAGAAAAAAATTACAACAAGGTTCAGATTTAGGGATACGTATGGAAAACGCTTTTTCAGAATTATTTCAACTGGGCTATGAAAAAATTATCATTATTGGTAGTGATTTATTAGACCTAAAAACCGAAGAAATTGATGATGCCTTTCAAATATTAGCTAATAATGATGTTGTCATTGGACCTGCAAAAGATGGCGGCTATTACCTTTTGGGAATGAAAACCTTGGATTCAAATATTTTTAAAAACAAAAAATGGGGCACATCAACAGTGCTCAAAGACACCTTAAATAATATTGAAAATAGTAGCTTTAGCTTACTAGAAGAGTTAAACGATATTGATACCTTTGATGATATAAGACCTTATCAACAACTTAAAAAATTTTACATTTCCAATGATTAAATATATTACTGAAACCACTGATTATCTTGTCTCCAAAGGATTTGAAAATCCTGAAGTAGGCATTATTTTAGGGACAGGTTTAGGACAACTTATTGATGAAATTGAAATCCTTCATGAAGTAAGTTACAACCACATACCTAATTTCCCCACTGCAACCGTTGAATTTCATAAAGGAAAACTTATCTATGGAATTTTAGAAGGTAAAAAGGTGGTGGTTATGCAAGGTCGTTTTCATTTTTATGAAGGCTACTCCTTGCAAGATGTCACATTTCCTGTTCGTATTATGGAGCAACTAGGTATTCATACATTATTAGTGTCAAATGCAGCTGGAGCCATTAACCCAAACTTTAAGAAAGGAGAATTAATGTTGATTGAAGACCATATCAACTTACAAGGAAGTTCGCCTTTGGCCTTTAAAGGTGTTGAATATTTAGGAGAACGATTTACCGATATGAGTGCACCATACAACCCAGAAATTAATTCAACGTTTGAAATGATTGCAAAAAAGCATCATATCCCGTTGCACAAAGGCGTTTATGCCAGTGTCGTTGGCCCCCAACTTGAAACACGTGCCGAATACAGAATGCTTAAAACTATTGGCGCCGATGCCGTTGGGATGAGTACGGTTCCTGAAATTATCGTAGCGAATCATTTAAAAATAAAAGCCGCAGCCGTGTCAGTTTTAACCGATGAATGCGACCCAGATAATTTAAAACCTGTTAACATCACAGAAATTCTTGCAATGGCAGGAAAAGCAGAACCAAACATGATTACATTATTTAAGGAATTAATAAAAACATTGTAAAATAGTTGTCAGTGTTCAGTCACAGTTTGGAGTAATTGCAAGTTAAACTCGGGCCTAACAGCGAAGCGTTCTAACATCTAATAATATAATAAATGAGCTATTTAGAAGCAACACACGATTTATACAAAGAAGCAGCACTTACACCAGATATTGGTTTATGCTGTACAACGAATCCAATTTGGGAATTGCCTGGTTTAAAAATTCCCAAAATAATGCAGGAAATGAATTATGGTTGTGGTAGTACGGTACATGCTCGTGATTTAACCAATGACCCTAAAATGCTTTATGTAGGTGTTGGTGGTGGCATGGAATTGTTGCAATTTTCATATTTCAATAGGCAAAAGGCTGGTGTTATTGGAGTTGATGTGGTTCATGAAATGCTTGACGCATCTCGTAAAAATTTTATAGAGGCGGAAGCCTTAAATCCATGGTTTAAAAGTGATTTTGTAGAACTCAAAAAGGGGGACGCCATGAACTTGCCAATAGAAGACAATTGCATTGACGTAGCAGCTCAGAATTGTTTGTTTAATATTTTTAAAGCAGACGATTTAAAACAAGCGATTGCCGAAATGTATCGGGTACTAAAACCTCATGGCAAATTAGTAATGAGCGATCCAACCTGTGAACAACCCATGAATGATGTTCTTAGAAATGACAGTAGGTTACGCGCCCTGTGTTTAAGTGGTAGTTTACCAATTGCAGAATATATAAAAACTTTAACTGATACTGGATTTGGAACCATTGAAATAAGAGCTAGAAAACCATATCGTATTCTTAGTCCAAAGCAGTACCCGACAGATGCGTTGATTTATATTGAATCTATTGAAGTAGCGGCTATTAAAGACCCCATGCCAAGTGATGGCCCATGTGTTTTTACTGGTAAAGCAGCTATTTATTTTGGAGATAATGATTTTTTTGATGACAAAAAAGGACATATTTTGTTAAAGAACCAGCCTTTAGCTGTTTGTGACAAAACAGCTGGTGCCTTATCAGAACTTAATAGAGATGATATTTTTATAAGTGAGTCTACCTTTCATTATGATGGTGGAGGTTGCTGTTAAATTCTAATAGTTATTAACTTATTATATGGAAAAATATATAGATATAATTATAAAATCCTATTCTGGTTATTGGAATTACCTTAAATACGAATTGATTCAAATTAACCATTGGGATAATTACTTTTATGGCTTAATACTAATTTCCTTAATAGTTTGGAGCTTAGAAATACTGTTCCCTTGGCGAAAAAATCAATCGGTTTTTAGAAAGGATTTCTGGTTGGACACCTTTTACATGTTTTTCAATTT
>CAXBHA010000219.1:0-5138 GCA_963974955.1 uncultured Yeosuana sp.
CATATTCCATTAACTCCTTAATTTCTGATGGCAAAATAACACCGCCGCCGCCGCCAAATATTTTAATCTGCCCTGCCCCTTTCTCAAGAAGCAAATCATGCATATATTTAAAATACTCATTATGACCACCTTGATAGGACGTTAAACAAATAGCGTTAACATCTTCTTGAATCGCTGTATTAACAACCTCTTCTACACTTCTATCGTGCCCTAAATGAATAACCTCAACGCCCGTTGCTTGAATTATTCTACGCATAATATTGATGGAAGCATCATGTCCATCAAATAATGAGGCTGCGGTCACAATACGAATTTTATATTTTGGCTTATATGGTGCAATTTGTTTCATTTATAAAAATATCTGTTTTATGCCGTGCAATTTACGGAATATTCAAAAAAATACCCTAAATATCTTTAATTATCTAAAAGCATAGCGATTCAAAGAAATCATCATATTTTGGTTAATTTTGAACTCTATTTTTAATTGACTGTTATGAATAACATTACCCTGTTAATGTATTGCAAAGACCAATCAAACATTATTGCTTCGGTTACTAATTTTATAGCGAACAACAATGGAAACATTGTTTATATAGATCAGCATGTAGATCGGGTACAAAACATTTTTTTTATGCGCTTGGAAGGAGAATTTGATTCTAAATCGTTTTCTGTCGAGGCTTTTAAAGAGTTATTTAAAAATACGTTGGTTGATCAATTTAAAATTAAATGGCGGATATATTCGTCAAACATAAAGCCAAAAATGGCACTGTTTGTTTCAAAATACGATCATTGTTTATATGATATTTTAGGGCGGTATAATTCGGGTGAATTATTTCTGGAAATTTCTTTTATACTAAGTAATCATTCAGATTTAAGGCCTATATCCGAAAGTTTTAAAATTCCATTTTATCATATTCCTGTTACAAAAGACACCAGGCAAGATGCCGAACAAAAACAATTGGAATTATTAAAGGCATATGATATTGATTTTATTGTGTTAGCCAGATATATGCAGATTGTTTCCTATACTTTGATAAATAAATATCCTAACAAAATCATCAACATTCACCACTCCTTTTTACCTGCCTTTGTTGGCGCCAAACCTTATCATTCTGCTTATAAAAGAGGTGTTAAAATTATTGGAGCAACGAGTCATTATGTGACTGAAGAATTGGATGCTGGGCCTATTATTGAACAAGATGTTGTACGTGTATCACATACTCATTCCATAGAAGACCTAATTGCTAAAGGACGTGATTTAGAAAAAATTGTATTAGCAAACGCCATTAAATTACACACTAATAGAAAGGTGATGGTTTACAACAATAAAACCGTTGTTTTCTCGTAATTAAACAAGACAACTATGGCTACTGTTGCGTAATGTAATTCTATATTTTGAAAATTATCTCTTTAAATATGTCATCACAAAATAAAAGAAAATCTCATTTGTATAACTTATATTTGACTGAATATATTAAAAATTGAATGTCCGTAATTTGTCATAAGTCTGAAAATATAATAATTCTGTCATTCCGACAAAGGAGGAATCCCATTGATTTTAATGGATTCTTCATTTCGTTTCACTCCATTCTGAATGACAAAAATGGTATTATGAATGAATGCGGACATTCAAATTAAAAACATTGCTATGCTTAGAAAACTATTGACTTTTGCATTAATTCTAAATTTAACGTCTTGTGCCGAGTTGCAACAAGTAGTTAACCAATTACCTCAAGGTGGTCCCGCTTTAAGTAACGCAGATATTGCAGCCGGATTACGTCAAGCCTTAGATTTTGGAATAGAAAAACAAGTGAGTAAACTTACCCAAACAGATGGTTTTTATAAAAATGATTTGGTTAAAATTTTATTGCCCGATGAATTGCAAAAGGTTGACAAAGCTTTACGCGACATAGGCTTAAGCAGTTTAGCCGATGAAGGTTTAAAAGTACTCAACAGAGCTGCGGAAGATGCCGTAAAAGAAGCCACCCCCATTTTTGTGGATGCCGTTAAGAGTATTACATTTACCGATGCTAAAAACATTCTTATTGGCAATGATGATGCCGCTACAAAATATTTAACATCCAAAACCCAAAATGCATTATACGCAAAGTTTAACCCTGTTATAAAAAACTCATTTAGTAAAGTTGGTGCCGATCAAGTATGGAGTAATTTAATCACTAAATACAATGCTATTCCTTTTACTACAAACGTGACCCCTGATTTAACTGATTACGTAACAAATGAAGCTTTAAAAGGGGTCTATACCATGATTGCCGTGGAAGAAAAGGATATTAGAACAAAATTCACTTCAAGAACTACTGATTTATTAAAGAAGGTGTTCGCATTACAGGATTAGAAACTAAATATTAAAACATAAGCCAATTGACTTGTCAACCTATTTTAGGATGACCCATATTTTGTTCTTTAAAATATATTCACAAAAACAACCTCATTTAAAAATAAAAATGTATATTTAAGAGTCTGTTAATCAATGATTCAATGAACAGAATTGACATTATAAAAAGCAATCAAGCAAAACTTAATGAGCAATATAAACAGCTTATTGAACAAGCGTATAATATGCGCCAAACAGATTCAGCTCTTAGTGATATTTCTGAATACAAAGCCATAAAACTTCTTAATAAACTTAATAGATTAAAATATCTTTCTAGAGAACTGGTAAATTCTCCTTATTAATTTTATTGATTTTTTAACTTTTACATGACATCTAATTCATGTTCACGCTCGTATTTTATATAAAAAAGAACGCATGACTTCACTTAATTGTAGAATTGGAAAAATTACTCCTTGTCCAAAAAAAGAAATTGAATTAAAGAATTCTGAACAAACCAATCGATTACAAGTTATTAATTCGAATGAAAATAAAAAGGTTGAAATATTAAACTAGGTCATTTATAATATCTCGCATCTGTTGCTGCAATTCTAAAGCATTCATAGCAGCTACTTTTGCGAAATCCTCTTTATTGGACGCATAAATAATACCTCTTGAAGAATTAATAAGCAAACCAATATGCTTATTTAACCCATACTTACAAACCTTCTGTAAATTACCCCCTTGCGCACCAACACCAGGAACCAATAAAAAGTTATCCGGTACTATTTGACGCACTTCTGTAAAAAATTCTGCTTGTGTCGCACCAATTACATACATTAAGTTTTCAGAATTACTCCAAGATTTCGAGGTTTCTAATACTTGCTTGTATAACGCTTTTCCGTTAACAGTTTTTGTTTGAAAATCGAACGCACCTTGGTTTGAGGTTAAAGCTAACAGAATGGTATGTTTATTTTTAAAAGCTAAAAAAGGTTCTACCGAATCTTTCCCCATATAAGGAGCAACGGTAACCGAATCAAACGCTAAATCTTCTAAAAAAGCTTTGGCATACCTACTACTCGTGTTTCCAATATCCCCCCGTTTAGCATCGGCGATCGTAAAAATTTCGGGATGATTGTTATTTAAATATTGAATTGTTTTTTCCATTGCCTTCCACCCTCTTAAACCATAGACCTCATAAAAAGCGGTATTAGGTTTATAGGCTACACACAAATGATGTGTGGCATCAATAATAGCCTTATTGAATTCAAATATAGGATCGTCTTCCTTTAAGAGATGTTTCGGGATTTTATTTAAATCTACATCCAACCCAATACACAGAAAAGATTTCTTTTTATGGATTTCACTTATAAGGTCTTGAGTTGTCATATAAAAAAGCCTTCAAAAAGTGGCTCGTTTTTTAAATTACGTCAGTATTTGCTTTTAGCTTCTCTGTATTTTCAGCTAATTGTAGTTCATCTATTATTCGTTGAATGTCACCATTCACAATATTGGACAAATCATAAAGTGTTAATCCAATTCTGTGATCTGTAACACGTCCTTGTGAATAATTATAGGTTCTAATTTTAGCACTTCTATCACCCGAAGTAACCATCGACCCACGTTTTGCCGCGTCTTCAGCATTTTTCTTTGCCAACTCCATTTCATAGAGTCTGGATCGTAATACCTTAAATGCCTTTTCTTTATTTTTATGCTGTGATTTTTGATCTTGACATTGCGCAACTAATCCCGTAGGAATATGTGTTAATCGCACTGCTGAATAGGTTGTATTTACTGACTGCCCACCTGGGCCAGACGAACAGAAAAAATCTATTCTTACATCCTTCGGATTCACTTCAATATCAAATTCTTCGGCTTCCGGAAATACCATGACCGTAGCAGCACTTGTATGAACGCGTCCTTGTGTTTCGGTCTGAGGTACCCGCTGTACCCGATGCACGCCAGCCTCAAATTTTAAAGTTCCATAAACATCTTCACCATTTACTTCAAATTGGATTTCTTTAAACCCTCCGTTGGTGCCTTCACTAAAATCCACAACATCTACTTTCCAGCCCTTGCTCTCACAATATTTTGAATACATCCTGAATAAATCTCCGGCAAAAATACTCGCCTCGTCACCACCAGTTCCCGCTCGTAATTCTACAACTGCATTTTTAGTATCTTCCGGATCTCTAGGTATTAACAAAAATTTTATTTCATCCTCTAGTTTTGGAATTCTTGCTTTCGCCTCTTCATACTGCATTTTGGCCATATCGACCATTTCAGCATCACTTTCTTCTGAAATAATAGTTTCAGCCTCAGCCAAATTATCCAATAATATTTTATATTCGTCGCGCTTTTCTACAAGGACTTTAAGGTCTTTATATTCTTTATTAAGAGCAATGTAACGTTTTTGATCCGTCATGATACCAGGTTGAATAATTAAATCACTCACCTCATCGAAACGCTGCTTAACTATTTGTAATTTCTCTAACATTTACCTTTTAAATTGTGCCTCAAAAATACGATAATTTATGAATTTTTAATAGTTGATGCGTGAGTATTGGAAACTATCTTGAGAATACCGATAAATTGGCAATTACAGAACTTAGCTGTTGAGTTTTGAAGTGTGGTGAAAAGGACAAAATTTCCAATTTAGTAAAGAACCACCGTTAAAAACGGTGGCTTTGGTTTTCAGATTAGACCCAAAGGGTCATAACACTCATTTCCAATCATGGTGTTCTTGATATTTTACATATCGTCCTATCATGGCCTCATCCAATCCTACCGTACTCACAAAATAACC
>CAXBHA010000220.1:0-5124 GCA_963974955.1 uncultured Yeosuana sp.
AATAATCGCAAACCGGTTCATAAGGTTTTAAAACCTCAAAATTGAATTCGTTTTTGATGGAGAATACTTTGATTATCTCGACTGCGCTCGATATTACAGGTTTTAATAATTCGTCATTGCGAGACTTTTTTTCTAAAAAGCCTGTGCTGAGCGGAGCCGAAGTGAGGCAATCTGTTTCTTTTGATGAGATTACTTCGTCGTTCTTCTCCTCGTAATGACGTTTCAATTCTAAACAATATTCAGGAGATTCTTCACCATGAAGTTGAACTGCTTGTAAATTATGAGTAGTTATTTTTGCAATTACTATTTCAATTTTTTCATCAACAAAGACACCTACTTTTTTTATTGAATCTGGTAATTGCGGTATTATAGAATCAAAATGTCTAGCAGATTTTTTATAAAATATAAACCCAAGATAGTCGGGTTGCAAAGCTGCAACTTGTTCTATGTTGTCTTGATATTTCATGCCGCAAACTTTTAGCCTCATCCTAGCCCTCTCCAAAGGAGAGGGAACTGTTACGGGTATATGTTCATTTTTTCTTTTCATAAGAGTGAGAGTCCTCCTCCTTTGGAGGAGTTAGAGGAGGCCTTTAATAAATTGTTTTGCACTTTCGCCTGCATTATCGGTTTTCATAAAGTTTTCACCAATCAAAAATCCTTGATATCCAAAAGGTTTAAGTTCTTTGACAGCTTCAATAGTGCTAATCCCACTTTCAGATACTTTTACAAAATCGTTAGGTATCAATTTGCTTAGTTTTTTGCTTGCATCTAAGCTAACATCAAATGTTTTTAAGTTACGATTGTTTACACCCAACATATCTAAACTAGGCATGATGGATTTATGTAATTCTACTTCGTTATGAACTTCCAATAACACATCCAAATTTAGGCGTTTTGCAAATTCCGATAAGTGTTTTATTTCTGCTTTTGATAAAATAGCTGCAATTAATAATATAACATCGGCGCCATATGCTTTTGCTTCAATGATTTGATATTCATCGATAATAAATTCTTTTCGTAATAAGGGTAAATTACAACTTGCTCTGGCAAGTAATAGATCGTCTAAAGAACCCCCAAAATATTTTCCATCTGTTAAAACAGACATGCCACAAACGCCTGCTTCTTCATAACCTTTGGTTACATCAAACACATTTAAATTTTGATTGATGACTGATTTTGAAGGTGAACGACGTTTATGTTCAGCAATAATTCCTGAATTGCTATTTTTTAAATTTGTTGCTAATGAAACCGTAGGTCTATTAAACAAAACGGATGCTTCCAATTGTTTTATAGGAATTAGTGATTTCCGCAAATTCACTTCTATTCGTTTGTCGGTTACTATTTTTTCTAATATATTCATTTTTACTTTTGTTCGTCATTGCAAGACTTTTTTTATAAGTTGAAGCAATCTGTTTCTAATAAAGAGATTACTTCGTCGATTTTCTCCTCGTAATGACTTAATTTTCACTTACTTAACTCTTGAATTGTTTGCAGCGCTTTTAGTCCTTTTCCTGACAGTAACGATTCTTTTGCTAATTCGAAACCTTCTTTATGGCCCATCTGATTTGTTGTTGCGATTGCTAAACCAGCATTGGCACAAACCACATTATTTTGAGCTTCGGTCCCTGTGCCTTTAATTATATTCATAAAAATTTTGGCAGCATCTTCAACAGTGCTACCACCAAAAAGAGATTCCTGTGTAATTTGCGAAACACCTAAATCTTCGGGAGAAAACATACTTTCAGATTGATTTGAAATAACTTTGGTTTTTCCTGTAAGTGAGATTTCATCATAACCATCTAAGGCATGAACTATGGAATAATTTTTATCTGTATTTTGGTATAAATAGCCATAAAGACGCAGTAATTCTAAATTAAAAACACCAACCATTTGATTTTTTGGAAACGAAGGATTTACCATAGGACCAAGCATGTTAAAAAAGGTTTTTACGCCCAATTCGCGTCTAATAGGGCCAACATTTTTCATTGCTGGGTGAAACAATGGTGCGTGTAACACACAAATACCTGCTTTATCAATTGAGCGTTTTAGGAAATTTTCATTATTTGAGAACTTGATTCCTAAATATTCCATGACATTTGAAGAACCACAAGCCGAGGAAACTCCATAATTTCCATGTTTTGCTACTTTTACACCAGCACCTGCTGTTACAAAAGAGGCCAAGGTTGAAATATTGAATGTGTCTTTTCCATCGCCACCAGTTCCGCATAAATCAATGGCATTAAAATCTTTTAAATCAATAGGAATACACAATTCCAATAGGGCATCTCTAAAACCTTTTAGTTCGTCAAGAGTAATATTGCGCATCATGTAAACCGTTAAAAAGGAAGCTATTTGACTTTGATTGTACATACCGTTCGATATGTTAACCAATGCCTGTTTTGCTTCTTCAGTCGAAATGCTCTCGTAATTTATAAGTCTGTTTAATATGTTTTTCATTCCTCTCCCTAGCCCTCTCCTTTGGAGAGGGAATCTTTATTTAGTTGTTATTTTTAGCAGTATTATTGCCCCCTTTGGGGGTTTGGGGGTTTATCCAATTTTTAAGAATTTGTTTTCCGTTTGGTGTTAAAACAGATTCTGGATGATACTGTACACCTTTCACATCATAAACTTTATGCCTTAAAGACATAATTTGGCCATTTTCGTCAAAAGAAGTTGCTTCTAAAACGTCTGGTAAATCTGGACTGACAACCCAAGAATGATAGCGACCGACTTCAATTTCTTTTTCTAACCCCTTAAATAAAGATTCATCATCAACAGTTATAGTCACTTTGGTCGCAACACCATGATACACATTTTCTAAGTTTATGAGTGTTCCTCCAAAAACCTCAGCAATAGCTTGTTGGCCTAAGCAAACACCTAAAATACTTTTTGTGGGTGCAAACCGTTTAATAATTGGTTTTAATAAACCTGCTTCATCAGGAATTCCCGGACCCGGAGATAATACTATTTTATCAAAAGGTTCAACATCATCTAAAGATAATTTATTATTTCTAACAACAGTTACATCACACTTTAAATCTTCTAAATAATGTACAAGATTGTATGTAAAACTGTCGTAATTATCTATCACTAATACTTTTGTCATCTTTTTGCCTTCCTGCGAAGGCAGGAATCTGTTTTTAATTAATTCAATCTTTTTTAGCCACGAATACATGAATGTTTTTTGACTTATGGTTTTTTACTGTTTGCGTTAGGGATTGCTCATGCATAGTATTCTAATAAATTTGAAATAGTGAATGCTTTGCATTTGCAGCGGTATGCTTTTTTATGTTCTCGATACAAATACGTTTTTCAAATTCTCTCGAATGGACATAAAAAAGATATAGCGAAAAGCCTGACCCTCGTGTAACGCCATCATTTTAAATAGTTTCTGCTAATTCAATAGCTTTAGTTAGTGCTCCTAATTTGTTATATACTTCTTGTAATTCGGTTTCTGGATTTGATTTTGAGACCATTCCTGCACCTGCTTGCCAATGAAGCTTATGGTTTTTACTAACAAAAGTCCGTATCATAATGGCATGGTTAAAATTACCATCAAAATCCATAAAACCTATGGCACCTCCATAAAAAGAGCGGCTGGTTTTTTCGTATTGCTCAATAAGTTGCATGGCCCTGTGTTTTGGTGCACCGCTCAAGGTTCCTGCTGGAAAGGTGTCGGCAACCACTTGCATGGTAGAAACATTATCGTGTTTTTGCCCCGTAACTTTACTAACCAAATGAATTACATGAGAAAAGAATTGAACTTCTCGATAGGTGTCTATTGTTACTTGACTTCCGTTTCTGCTTAAATCGTTTCGTGCTAAATCCACGAGCATTACATGTTCGGCATTTTCCTTAGCGTCAATTTTTAATTGTTTAGCCAATTCGGCATCCTCCAAATCATTTCCTGTACGTTTAAAGGTGCCTGCAATAGGATGAATTTCGGCTTTTCCGTTGCTAACTATAAGCTGTGCTTCAGGGGAACTTCCAAAAATTTTAAAATTTCCGTAATCAAAATAAAACAAATACGGAGAAGGATTTATACTTCTCAATGCGCGATACACATTAAACTCATCACCTCTAAATTCTTGTGAGAAATTTTTTGACAGGACTAATTGAAATACATCACCACGGTCGCAGTGTTTTTTTGCCAATTCTACTTGATGTTTATACTCATTATCAGATAAATTAGAGCTGATATCTCCTTGAGAATAAAACTTATAGGACGCAAAATTTCTGGCTTTTATCAGTTGAAAAATATCATCAATATTACTGTCATTTTCATAACAATGTGCAAAAATATAAGCTTCGTTTTTAAAGTGATTAATGGCAATAATGTTCTGGTAAACGGCATAATAAATATCTGGAATATTTAAAGAATCGACTTTTTTTGAAATGTCTATATCTTCAAAGTATCTTACCGCGTCATAGGCGATATAGCCAAATATGCCATTATTGATAAACTTAAAATCTGTTTCAGAGTTTACTTCAAAGCGTTTTGTGAATTGATGGATTTTTTCTGGGACATTGGTATTATCGTCTATTTTTGTTGCGCATGAACTTTTATCAGGAAAATGTTGCACTATCGTTTCATTTTCCACTTTAATGGAAGCGATTGGATTGAAGCAGATATAAGAAAAACTGTTATCGTTGGCATGATAATCACTACTTTCAAGTAGAATACTATTTGGGTAGGTATCTCTAATTTTTAAATAGATACTAACGGGTGTTATAGTGTCTGCTAAAATTTTTTTGTAATGGGTATATAAGCTATATCTTTTCATTTTTGGTAATTAAAAAAGGCTTGTCGTGAATGACAAGCCTTTTTGATATTTTAAATTTAAATATACTAACTGACTACTTCACGAAATTCTGTTTCGAAAGCTCCACCACCAAGTAGTATTTAAAATTGTGTTCATATTTTTTATTATGGTCAAATATAGAGATGAAAATATAATTACACAATACTTTTAGTTATTTTATTTAAAAATTTGTTAAACACTGGGGATATTACTAAGTAATTTTTAAATTTAGGTTTATGAAATGCCCATTAACAATTTGCAAACCAACCGATATGATTAACAGGGCATTCCATCCCTGTGCTGAGCAGTCGAAGTATGACCT
>CAXBHA010000221.1:0-5102 GCA_963974955.1 uncultured Yeosuana sp.
TTTTTGTCATTCAGAATGGAGTGAAACGAAATGAAGAATCCATTGAAAATCAATGGGATTCCTCCTTTGTCGGAATGACAAAATCATTATATTTTTCAGGCTTATGACAAATTACGGACATTCAATCGAATAAAATGAAACCCCGATAGCAATCGAGGATGGTCGTTTTTTTTATTCTCTAATCGGCTGATTTGTAATCAAATCAATGTATTTATTGATTTGATTTTTTAAATGCTTGCGTTCTGAAATAAAATCCAAGAACCCGTGCTCTAGCAAGAATTCTGAAGTTTGGAAACCTTCTGGTAATTCTTGCCCGGTAGTGTCTTTAACCACACGAGGGCCAGCAAAACCAATCAATGCACCAGGTTCTGCAATATTAATATCACCTAGCATCGCAAAAGATGCCGTTGTTCCTCCTGTTGTAGGATCTGTACATAATGAAATATACGGTATTCCTGCATCGGCCAATTGGGCTAGTTTTACAGATGTTTTGGCTAATTGCATGAGTGATAAAGCAGCTTCCATCATACGTGCTCCTCCTGATTTTGAAATAATCATGAACGGAATTTTATTTTTTAAAGCATAATTGGCTGCACGCGTTATTTTTTCTCCAACAACACTTCCCATGGAACCACCAATAAAGGCAAAATCCATACAGGCAATGACTAATTCTTTTCCTTTAGATTTTCCTACTGCACAACGAACCGCATCTTTAAGTTTTGTTTTTTCCTGTGCTGCCTTTAAACGGTCTGGATACTTTTTTGTGTCCACAAATTTTAAAGGGTCTTTTGAATCTAGGTTAGGATCTAACTCTTTAAATTTATTATTATCAAAAAGAATTTCAAAATATTCTTTACTTCCTATACGAACATGGTACCCATCTTCTGGGCTAACATAGAAATTTTTTTCTAATTCTTCGGCATCAACAATTTTTCCTGTAGGGGATTTATACCATAAGCCCCTTGGCGTGTCTTTTTTATCCTGAGTGGTAGTGGTAATTCCTTTTGTTTTTCTTTTAAACCAAGACATAGTGATTCTGGATTTTAGATGGACGATTGTAGCTATTATCAATCGTTTGCGTTAAGGATTGCTGCGATATGCTTTATAAAAGTTGTTTAAATTACAACAACATTTATAAAGATAAGGCATAAAGCCTGACCACAAAATTAAACCTTTTTTTAATTTTGTGGTAACGCCAAAGAAATTATTATAGGGTATTTACATTATTTAGATCCTCAAAGGCTTTTTTTAATCGCTCCACAAATGTTACTTCACCAGCACGTAACCAAACGCGTGGGTCGTAATATTTTTTGTTTGGAGAATCTGGCCCATCTGGACTTCCAATTTGGGATTGTAAGAAAGCCGCGTTTTTCTTCATGTAATCACGAATTCCACTCATAAAGGCAAATTGCATATCGGTATCAATATTCATTTTTATAACGCCATAGCTAATGCCTTCACGAATTTCTTCAACGGTCGATCCAGAACCACCGTGGAATACAAAATCGATATGATTGTGACCTACCCCATATTTTTTGGTGATATAGTCTTGCGAATTTTTTAAAATTTTAGGGGTTAGTTTTACGTTTCCTGGTTTGTAAACGCCATGAACATTACCAAAAGCTGCTGCGATGGTAAATTGGTCGCTTACTTTACTTAATTCTTCATAAGCATACGCAACTTCTTCGGGTTGTGTGTATAGTTTTGAGTCGTCCACATCGCTGTTATCAACACCATCTTCTTCACCACCTGTAATGCCCAATTCTATTTCTAAAGTCATACCCATTTTGCTCATACGTTTAAGGTATTTTTTACATATCTCAATATTTTCTTCGATGGGTTCCTCAGAAAGGTCTATCATGTGAGAACTATATAGGGGTTTGCCCGTTTCTGCAAAATGTTTTTCGCTCGCATCTAGTAATCCGTCAATCCAAGGCAATAATTTTTTTGCACAATGATCGGTATGTAAAATAACAGGAACACCATAGGCTTCGGATAAGGTATGAACATGTTTAGCACCTGCAATAGCACCTGCAACAGCTGCTTTTTGGTTATCATTATTTAAGCCTTTTCCGGCATTAAATTGAGCGCCACCATTAGAAAATTGAATAATGACCGGAGCATTTAAAGTTGCTGCCGTTTCTAATACACCATTAATGGTGTCTGAACCGATAACATTTACTGCTGGTAAAGCAAATCCTTTTTCCTTTGCTAAGTTGAAAATAGCTTGAACTTCTCTACCTGTTGCAACACCAGGTTTTATATTGTGTCCCATTTTATATGAATTAGTTTATAAATATATTTAACAATTCAAAAGTAATGATTTTTTAACTATTTCGTTATGGTTTTTAAGCTTGAAACGGTGAAAACGGCACTAAAACGTTATAGTGCAATTCAGGAATTAAAATCTTAGAATGGGTAATTAATACCTATATTATATACAGCATTTCCAAAATTATAATTAGTAAACCATCTGTTTTGAGGTTGATAAAAAGGATCGTATGTTTTAAAGCCCACATCAAAACGAAACACAAAAAAACTAAAGTCGTAACGCAGACCAAGGCCAGAACCAACAGCAATGTCTTTAAGCGAATTGAACCCTGAGAATATGGCTTTTTTATCTTTTACTTCATCAAGTACATTCCAAATATTACCGGCGTCTATAAAAACGGCCCCATTTAAATTTCCAAATAAATTGAATCGCTGTTCGGCACTAAAGGCTAATTTAAAATTGGCTTCATTAAATTCGTTAGAACTTTCTGAACTTCCGGGACCTAAGCCATAAGCGGTCCAGGCGCGATTATCATTAGCTCCTCCAGCAAAGAAACTTTTGGAGAACGGAATGCTTGTTGAATTGCCATAAGGAATGGCAATGCCTGCATAACTGCGTACTGCCAATACATTTTTATTGCCTAAGTCCCAATGTTTTATAAAGTCTACTTCTGTTTTTGCAAATTGAGAATAGGCTACATTGAAAAGTTCGTACCGGTTATTGGCATCTTTTGTAAGACCTAAAAATTTTGATGCGCTTGAAATTAAATTACCTGCCAATTCTAATTTGACTCTAAAAATCGAAAAGGTTTCATCATAAAGATTTTGTCGGGTATCTTCAACTAAACTAAAGCTTGACGAAAAAATTAAATTGTTTTCTGTTAAACGCTGTTTGCGTTCATCAATGCCAGAAACGGTTTTATAATCTGAATCATTTGGATTTAAAATGGTATTATTATTTAAAACGTCACTTATAAAACTGTCAGTTTGTACCGGAAAGGCTAAATCGTCTCCATTGTTATAATTTAGTGATTTAGATATGTTATTTAGTGTTTTATAAGAGTTTTGGTACACATCAAAATAGTTTCCAATATTGAGGTTTCTAACGTATTGCACATTAAATAAATCTAATCTGTTGGTAATATTTATTGAAGGGCTCCAATTGTAATTAAAAGTACCGCTAAAAGTTTGCTTGTCTAGCCCTATATTGGTTTGGCTGGTTGTTGATAGACTAATTCTTGTGCTTGGAGACATGTATTTAGGAACAATTCTTTCTGTATTGAAGGGCGAAAGCAATCTAGGTATGGTTAATTTAAAATTTATACCAATCTCATTAATGTCAAAAAACTGATTGGTATTCCTGTTGGAGGCGTCTTTTGAAGCACCAATAGAGCCTACTCCAGATATTTCTAGGGTTTCAGCGCCTCTAAAAATATTTCTGATTGATAAACTTGGGTTAATTGCTAATCCTACAGTCTGAATATTACTTTGTGATACCTCGGCACTAAACCCTAAACTAAATTTATTAAGTGGTGTTAAAAATATATTGGTTGTTAGTGTCGAATCTGCATTTTCAATGTATTTTATATCTGGATATTTAAAGGTTCTTAATTCACTTAAATATCTATAGGAACGTGTTCTGTCAATATCTTTAAAAATATTTTTTGGGGTTATAAAAATAGCATCGGTTAATGCTTTAGGTCTATACCTCATTTTACCGATACTATAAATGGTGTAACCATTATAAATTATAGAATCTGTACGTGTTACATCTCTCTTTTCAAAGGTGCCATTAGTATAAATATTGACATCTTTTATTTTGTAAACTTTAAAAGGTACTCTTATAATAGAATCTTGATTTCTAATAGCTCTTTCTTGAATTTGAATTTCTACATTAACTTTTTTGTTGGTGTTAACCGTGTCTATTTCAAAAGCCACATAGTCCTGATTAAAATGATATACGCCCTTGTTTCGTAAACTGCTTGTAATGCGTTCGCGTTCTAATTGAAAACTGACTGTTTTGTATTGGTCGTTACGTTTTATAAAAGAATATTTTTGAATGGATCGGTATAAAGAATCGACTATAGATGGTTCATAATGTTTTGAAATGGAATCAATAATAAAAGGATCGCCGGTTTTTACAAAGTAGTCTATGTCTGCGCGTTGCGTGTCTTTTTCGCTAATTTTGTAATGTGATTCAACGTTAAACCAACCATTATTGATATAATAGTCGTTAAGACGTTTAATAGACTTTTTGGTACGTTCTTCATCAATAATTACGGGAGCCTCACCTGTTTTTTTTAGCCAACTGTTAAAACTTTTTCGTGACTCTACATATTGGTCTAATTGCTTTTTTGATAGTAATGATTCATAACGACTCCTACGCTTTGGGTTTTTATCAAGATTCGCGTTTACTATGGAATCAATATTTGGGCGCGCCAAATTATAAATGTTTAAGCGTAATGGAAAATTTAATATTTTGCTATTTGGTTTTTGATATAAAAGATTATTGATAGCCTCTGTTTTATCTTTTTTATCATTAATATAAACGGAATTTTTTGTTAGTAGGTAGTTTTTTTCCGGAACTCTTTTTACTGAATTGCAAGACGACAATAAACCTGCGGTTATTATAAAAAGGTGTAGGATGTTTAACTTAAGTTTCAAGAAAAAATTAGAATTGATTTATAAATTTAGAATTTTCGTTTTTAAATTTTGAATAGCAGCTTATGTGTCTTTCTTTTCCTCTCCAAAAATACATTATTTACTTTGAAAAAAATATTGAATGTCCGTATTCATTCATAATACCATTTTTGTCATTCAGAATGGAGTGA
>CAXBHA010000222.1:0-5100 GCA_963974955.1 uncultured Yeosuana sp.
ACCCATATATTTATATTTTATTTATTTTTTTATTTCCCGTAAAAGGTAGTCGGTCATTATTTATTCTTTTAAGTTTTTTTTTAGGCCTTATCATGGATTTATTTTTGGATACGGGAGGCATTCATGCCGCAGCATGTGTTAGCATAGCTTATATACGCCCTGTTGTGCTAAAATTTTGTTTTGGAACTGTTTATGAATACCAAACTATAAAATTTAATACTGTAGATTTTATATCTAAATTATCCTATTTCACTATTCTTACCTTAATTCATCATTTTATTTTATTTTCATTGGAAATCTTTAACATTTCCAAAATAATTTTAGTCCTTCAAACAACGTTATTCTCTAGTATATTTACTATTATACTTAGTGTATTAGTAACAATTATTTTTAGTAGAAAAACAAAATGAGAAAATTTTTACTCTTTGTATCTATCATCGGTGTTGGTCTCGTATTTATTTCTAGACTGTTTTATCTTCAGGTGTACTCGACACAAAACGTCGATTTATTTGAAGACAATGCTATTAGAAAAGTATATGATTACCCCAAGCGCGGTTTTGTTTATGACCGAACTGGTGCCCTTTTGGTTGCTAACCAACCGTCCTATGATGTTATGTTCATACCCAGAGAAGTAAAACCATTGGATACGCTCGAATTTTGTTCATTACTAAAAATCAATAAAGAACGGTTTAAAGATATTTATAATAAAGCTTACCATTATTCTCCTTGGCTGCCATCTGTTTTTGTTGCCCATTTATCAAAAGAAGATTATGCGGTTTTACAAGAAAAAATGCGAAAATTTGAAGGTTTTTATATTCAAAAACGATCGCTACGCCTCTATCAAACGAGTATTGGGGCCAATGTTTTAGGAGATTTAGGCGAAGTAAACAATGCCATTATTGAAAAACAACCCTACTATAAAATGGGTGACCTTATTGGAAAGCAAGGTGTTGAAGCTTCATATGAAGATCTATTACGTGGAAAAAAAGGAATTAAATTCATTCAAAAAGACAGATTTAATAGAGATATAGGACCATACAAAGAAGGCGTTTTTGATACATTACCAGAACCAGGAAAAGATATTACCATCACTATTGACGCCAAATTACAAGAATATGGCGAATTGTTAATGAAACATAAACGCGGCGGCATTATCGCCATTGAACCTAGCTCTGGTGAAATTTTGGCCATGGTTTCTGCTCCCAGCTACAACCCTAATTTGTTGGTCGGTAGAAATCGTTCCAAAAATTATTCTAAAATGCATTATGATACGATTGCAAAACCCTTGTATGACAGAAGTTTATTAGCGCAATATCCACCTGGTTCACCGTTTAAAGTACTTAATGCCTTAATTGGTTTACAGGAAAAGGTTATTACCACTCAAGATAAATTTTATTGTAGAATGGGTTATTATCTTGGCAGTAGAAAATTATTAGGCTGTCATAGCCATTTTAGCCCATTAAGTATGAATGATGGTATTGCTCAATCGTGTAACGCGTACTTTGCTAATGTTTATAGACGTATTATCGATAAATATGCCAATCCAGAAGAGGGCATGAATGTTTGGAGCAATCATATAAAAAGTTTTGGTTTAGGAAATTATTTAGGATATGATTTAAAAATTGGAAGCAAAGGCCGTATTCCAGATGGTGCTTTTTATAATAAATGGTATGGGAAAGGTCGTTGGTCTTCAACCTATAATATCTCAAACGCTATTGGACAAGGCGAGGTTGAAGCTACCCCCATTCAATTAGCAAATATGGCGGCTGCCATTGGCAATAGAGGCTATTTTTATACACCTCACATTATTAAAAACATTGAAGACGAAACTATTGATAAAAACTTTACAACGCGAAAATACACGACAATTGATAAGGAAAATTTTGAGCCTGTTGTTCAAGGCATGTTCGATGTATATAATAAAGGAACCGCTTATAGTTTACAAGTTTCTGGTATCGAAATTTGTGGAAAAACAGGAACTGCTGAAAATTTTTCGAAAATAGATGGTGTAAAAACACAATTAACAGATCATTCTATATTTGTAGCATTTGCTCCTAAGGACAATCCAAAGATAGCCCTTGCCGTTTTTGTTGAAAACGGGTATTGGGGAAGTCGTTTTGCCGGTAGGATCGCCAGTTTAATGATTGAAAAATATATTAAAGGACATATTACCAGAACCGATTTAGAAGATTGGATTTTAACCCATAGTTTAGAAAACGAATACGAAAAACCCTATTCTGGTAAACCGTTTGAAATTAATGGCTCTACAACTTTAGAGGTTATTCCTTTGGATGAATCATTGCAATCCAAAAAACCAATTAATTCAGAATTGAAACAATGATAAGAGAAACGCATCGCTATTTTAAATTTGATTGGATTACCATTATTCTCTTTTTATTGCTCGTAGGCTTTGGCTGGTTAAATATTTTATCGGCTTCCCATTCTGGAGAAACCATAGACTATCTTAATTTTTCTGAACCTTACGGAAAACAACTCATGTTTATTTTGTTAACGCTTGGATTGATAGTCCTTATTTTATCAATAGATTCAAAGTTTTACGAACGCTTTTCTAGTATCATCTATATAATTTCCATGTTATCCTTAGTGGGCCTTTTTGTTTTAGGTAAAAATGTTAATGGGGCAACATCCTGGTACGCCATTGGTGGTATGACATTACAACCAAGTGAATTTGCAAAAGTGGCAACTGCACTTGCAGTTGCGAAATATATTAGCGACTTAAATACCGATATTAATACCTTTAAAGATCAAATACAGGTTTTCATCATTATAGTTATACCAGCTCTGTTAGTGTTATTACAAAATGATGCCGGTAGCACCATTGTTTATGCTGCCTTCTTTTTTGTACTATATAGAGAAGGATTGCCAAAAATATATTTGGTTAGTGGAGTTTCCATTCTTTTATTATCCCTTTTTGCTTTAAAGTTTGGGACAATAACAACATCAATAATTACTGGAATTATTATTTTTTCATTCTATTTTTTAACAAGGAAAAGAGGATCTATATTTAAGCCAATACTTATTTTATTAGTAAGTTTTGCGTTATCATTAGGTGTAAAATTCTTTTATCAAAACGTACTACAACCCCATCAACAAGATCGCATAAGTTTATGGTTAAGATTGGAAAAAGACCCCGCTAAGCTAGAAATGATGAAAAAAACATTTGCTTATAATTTAAATGAATCTGAAAAAGCAATTGGTTCAGGAGGCATTACCGGTAAAGGTTTTTTAGAAGGTACACGAACAACAGGAAAGTTTGTGCCCGAACAACATACCGATTATATTTTTAGTACTGTTGGAGAAGAATGGGGGTTCGTGGGCAGTTCTTTTGTTGTTATCCTGTTCGTGCTGTTATTAATACGGATTCTTCATTTAGCAGAATTACAAAAATCACAATTTAGTCGTGCCTATGGATATTCTGTAGCCGCCATAATATTTATACACTTTATGATAAATATCGGTATGGTTATGGGCTTAATACCAACTATTGGGATTCCATTACCTTTATTTAGTTATGGAGGTTCTGGCCTTTGGGGCTTTACAATTTTAATCTTTATTTTTATTAAATTAGATTCTAACAGAATTAATGAATGGTAATCAATCCTATTTTTAAATTACCTGCCTAATACTCTGATTTCACAAGCTAATGAAAGCCAAATTACATATTTTCAAAACAGTTGCTTACCATTCTAGTTTTACAAAAGCTGCTGAACAATTGTTTATTTCGCAACCAGCTATTTCAAAATCTATTAGGAATTTAGAGGACGAATATAAAACCACTTTTTTCTTAAGAAAGAGAAATTCCATTGAATTAACTGATGATGGAAAGGTATTTTTAATGTACACCAATAAAATTTTAGATATATTTTCTGAACTAGAAAACCATTTTTTAAATCAAAATGCAAAATTTCCTAATCTTATAAGTTTTGGTGTAAGTACAACCATAGCCAATTACATTATTCCAAAAGTTTTAGCAAAGTTTAGAACACAGTTTCCTCAAACTAACTTTAAGGTAATAACCGAAAACACAGAAGACATTGAAGAATTAATCTTAAATCAGCAATTGGATTTTGGGATTATAGAAGGGAAAAACACAAACCGAAAGTTGCAATTTAAAAAATTTATTAAAGACGAGATCATTCTTGTTACAAATGCAAAAAACACAGCATTTAAAAAAGGTGTTATTGATATAAAGACCTTACATGAAATTCCAATAATTGAGAGAGAAATTGGGTCTGGAACAAGAGAAATTATCCATGAATTTTTGAGAACTTACAACATAAAAAAGCTAAACACAGTGGTTACCCTTAATAGCACAGAAGCTATTAAAAATTACCTGTATTATTCTGATAACTATGCACTAATCTCTATTAGTGCTGTTCGAGAAGATTTAACTACTAACAAGCTTAAAGTTATAGACATTAAGGATTTAACTATTGAAAGGTGGTTTTATTTTGTGTCTAGAACAGGCTATCAATCCAATATTATGGATTATTTTGAAAATTACGTTAGAAAGAACTATAACTTTTAGTTATTTCAAATAGAATATTAATTTGCATAAAGGTTATGTTGTAATCGTATTTTTGTGTCAATAAATTAAATGACATGAATAATATAACAGCAAAAGTAATCTACTTTATTATAGCAATTACTGCGTTTCTAGGACTAATTAATAGTCCAACCGCCTTACTACTTGGTTTTATATTTACTGTAATTTTTCAGAATCCTTTTAAAGCATACAGCCATAAAGTCATTCACTATTTTTTGAAAACCTCGGTAATAGGTTTAGGTTTTGGCATGTTTATTAAAGAAACTCTTGAAACAGGTAAAGAAGGTTTTAGTTTAACATTTTTTTCTATTATTTTAACGGTAAGCCTAGGACTGTTTTTAACTAGATTACTGAAAATGGATTTAAAATTAGGGCACCTCATTATCTCAGGAACTTCAATATGTGGAGGCAGTGCCATTGCTGCTATCTCACCTGTAATAAAAGCTGAAGATAAAATCATTAGTATAGCACTAGGTGTTATTTTTCTATTAAACTCAATAGCTTTATTTGTGTTTCCTGTAGTTGGTCATTGG
>CAXBHA010000223.1:0-5079 GCA_963974955.1 uncultured Yeosuana sp.
TATCATTGGAATCAATATAATGTCAAATATCCTTTTTTAAGGGTCGACTAAATAAGCATTCTTAATTGTCGGCAATTCATTCATGTCTTTTCCAGAAACCAATAGAATTGAATTTGAACGAACTTGAATGAGTTCTTTAATGTTTTTGAATAAGGTAACTATAAAAATAAATTATTTAAAATAGTATCTTCAACCAAATTTGGAAGTGTAATTTTTAGATTTGGCGTTCTTTTCATTTCCCTTTTAATAGCAAAGATAGCTTCCTTATTTCTGGCCCAACTTCTACGTGCAATTCCATTGTTAACATCATAAAATAACATATTCCTTAAGTTTGCTTCAGCTTCTTGTGTACCATCTAATACCATTCCGAATCCCCCATTTATTACTTCTCCCCAACCTACCCCTCCGCCGTTGTGAATAGACACCCAAGTTGCGCCTCTAAAGCTATCACCAATCACATTATGAATGGCCATATCTGCAGTAAATTTACTTCCATCATAAATATTAGAGGTTTCACGATAGGGCGAATCCGTTCCACTTACATCATGATGATCTCTTCCCAAAACGATAGGCCCTATTTTTCCTGCTGCTATGGCATTATTAAATGCTTCTGCAATTTTTAATCGCCCTTCTGCGTCTGCATATAATATACGTGCTTGTGAACCAACCACCATTTTATTTTTCTTAGCATTTTTGATCCATATAATATTATCTTGCATTTGCAATTGAATCTCTTCTGGAGAATTTTCCATGATATTTTGCAATACGGTTGCAGCTATTTTATCTGTAGTGTCTAAATCTTCTGGTTTCCCTGAAGTACAAACCCAACGGAACGGCCCAAAGCCATAGTCAAAACACATTGGTCCTAATATGTCTTGTACATATGATGGATATCTAAAATCGATATTGTTCTCTGCCATTACATCTGCACCTGCTCTGGAAGCTTCCAATAGAAACGCATTTCCGTAATCGAAGAAATAGGTGCCTCTTGCAGTATGTTTATTTATAGCAGCTGCATGTCTTCTTAGAGATGCCTGCACTTTTTCTTTAAACAAAACCGGTTCTTCACGAATCAATCGATTGGATTCTTCATAAGAAATATCTACAGGATAATAGCCTCCTGTCCATGGAATATGCAACGAGGTTTGATCTGAACCAATATGAACATGAATGTTTTCTTCATAAAAACGTTCCCAGATCTCAACTACATTACCTATATAGGCAATGGAAACAACTTGGTTATAAGTTTGAGCTTGTTTTGCTTTATCAACTAGTTTATCCATATCCTCAATTAGGACATCTACCCAGCCTTGTTCATATCTTTTGATTGCCGCATTCGGATTAACTTCTGCACAAATGGTAATACAATTGGCTATGTTTCCAGCTTTTGGTTGCGCCCCGCTCATTCCACCCAATCCGGCGGTTAAAAAGATTTTTCCATTTGGATTTTCACCTTTTGGCAGGATTTTTCGAAATGCATTCATTACAGTAATCGTGGTTCCATGAACAATTCCTTGTGGACCAATATACATAAATGAGCCCGCAGTCATTTGCCCGTATTGGGAAACGCCCAGCGCATTGAATTTTTCCCAGTCATCTGGTTGCGAATAATTGGGTACCACCATACCATTAGTTACAATAACTTTAGGGGCACTCTTCGATGAGGGAAACAATCCCATTGGATGTCCAGAATATAAGTGCAATGTCTGTTCGTCGGTCATAGCAGCTAAATACTGAACCGTTAAAAGATATTGTGCCCAATTTTGAAAAACCGCTCCATTACCTCCGTATGTAATCAATTCTTCAGGGTGTTGTGCCACTTCTGGGTCAAGATTGTTATGAATCATTAATATAATAGCTCTGGCTTGTAAAGATTTCCCGGGATATTCAGCAATATCCCTTGCATAAATTTGATAATCCGGTTTAAATCGATACATATAAATACGGCCAAAATTGGTCAATTCTAGGGCAAATTCAACTGCTAATTCTTGATGCCAATCTTTAGGAAAGTATCGCAAAGCATTCCTAATTGCCAATTGTTTTTCATTGGTTGATAAGATATCTTTTCGCTTGGGTGCTCTATTGATATTCTTAGGGTATGCTTTTTTTGTAGGCAGACTATTTGGTATTCCTTGCAGTATTTGTTCTTGAAATGTCATATTTAGTTGATTTACCGTACAATAAAAGATCGATTTTTAACCAAATCAATCATATTATCGATGTCATATTTTAAAATTCTATCCTCCTCTAACTTGTTTACTCTACTTCGTACAATTACAAAATTTTCTTCTATAATTTTCGAAAATGTATTGGGTCTTCTAAATTCCATGGCCTGTGCAGCAAACATCAATTCTATGGCTAATATCTTTTCTATATTTTCTAAAATCTGATTTAGTTTACGACCCGAAATACTACCCATAGATACGTGATCCTCTTGCCCCAAAGATGTTGGAATACTATCGGCCGAAGGTGGAAAACACAGTGATTTATTTTCTGATACCAATGCAGCTGTAGTATACTGCGGAATCATGTAACCCGAATTTAACCCATCGTTTTCTGTAAGCAATCTTGGTAAACCATATTTGCCTTCTAATAATAAATAACATCGTCTATCAGAAATATTTCCCAATTCTGACGCAGCCAAGGAGACATAATCAATAGCCATTGCCAATGGCTGACCATGAAAATTCCCACCAGAGACCGCTTCAGCTTCACTCAATACAATTGGGTTATCTGTAACAGAATTCATTTCTATTCCTGTCAATTCTTTTAAGTGATAATAAGCATTTCTAGAAGCACCATGCACTTGGGGCATACAACGAATTGAATAAGGATCTTGTACACGGTTGCACTCCAAATGGTTTTCTATATTCCGAGAATCTTTAAGCAATTTTCGAATTCTCTTGGCTACTTTTAAATTCCCTGTAAATGGACGAATTTCATGCAAGGCTTTTTTAAATGGAGAGGCACTTCCCTGAAACCCTTCCAAACTCATAGTCCCTGATACATCTGCTAAATCTAATAAGTATGCCATTTTATCAAGCCCGTTGATAGCATGCGCCAAAATAAATTGCGTTCCGTTTATTAGCCCTAGACCTTCTTTAGCTTCTAATTGCAATGGTATCAATCCGTGAGATGACAAGACTTCTTTGGCTGAACAAATAACATCCTCAATCCAAAAATCACCTTCTCCTATTAAAGGCAAAAATAAGTGAGATAGTGGTGCCAAATCTCCTGAAGCACCTACGGAGCCTTGTTCTGGTACTACTGGTAATAAATTATTTTCTATAAAATATATAATTCGCTCGATCAAGCTAAGCCGTACTCCAGAAAATCCCTGACATAGAGCATGCACTTTACAAATCATCATAATTTTTGATAATTCTTTATCAATTGGCTTTCCTACCCCAACGGCATGACTAATCAATAAATTTTCTTGTAACTTGTTAGTTTCTTCTAGGGCTATTTGTGTATCACACAATGGACCAAATCCAGTATTAATACCATATACTGCTTTATTGCCCTTGGCCATTACTTCTACTTTTTTTCTACATGAATTTACTCTATCTATTACAGTATTTGTTAAACCTGCTTTCAAAGTACCATTGGCTATGTTTTTTACTTTTTTTATAGTTAGCTGGTCAACTCCATATTTAAACATATCATATCAAAATTAATTCACAGCAAAGTAATTCTATTTTTCATACTTAATAGGACTAATTTTATTAATAATTGATAACTATAAGTTATCAATTTAAAAAACCGACCTTATTCTATTTTTTGATTTTTCCAAAGAATAATACTGCCTAAGTACACTTTTTTAGGCTCTAGTTTAGTTAAGCTTTTATCAATAACCTGAATGCTAATTAATCCACTTTTATTTTTATTCTGACGTATAAACACACTCCAAACGTATTCAAAATTAACTCCGGGATACCCAAATTTAATCAAATAACGTTGTAAATAATTGATGTTTAATTATATATAAAAAATAGTGAAAAATTGTGCGGAAGTCAGGTGAGACGCCAAACAAATACAACTGAATTACCGTTGGCACAAGGCATCAAATTTGATTTATAAAAAACAAAAAAACCTTGTCTCAGTGCCAATCTTTGTTGGGAGAAACAAGGTTATATGTAATTGATTAATAGCACAGCAAAATTGCATATTAAAACGCGATTAAATGCTGTTTCAAGGTTAAATTATGGTTAAATTAAAAGCACAGTTTAGCTGTACTTAACTTTTCTTAAAATCCTAATCGACTCTTTATAGGAATTATAAATGTCTTCGCTATAATTTTTTAAAAACTCTCTGGATTCATTAAGTTTATCTATCGCCTCGTGGAATAAGTTTAGATAGCAAATTAAGTACGTAGCAGGTAAATTTTTTAAATCAAGTTCTTCAGTCTTAGTTAGTGATAGGCCTTTTTTAAGTTTTTCTAAAATTGTATTATTGCTATTATAGATATGATGCAATGTTTTTTTATCAAATTGAGGTGGTTCAAATAACAATTTGGTATCAATAAGATAATTGGCATTATTTTCAAAAAGGATATTGGTTTCTTCCAAAGGATAATATTTATAATCGTTTTGAAGACCTAAATTTACATATTCAATTATTTTAAAATGGTCTTCATTATAGCTAATAGATACCTCATCCAAGGTTGAAAAAAACAAACGTACTTGTTCGTTCACAAGCTCGATATCTACTCTAGAGAAAAATGTTTCGTCATTTACTGTTTTTTTTTGTCCCGCCCAACAAACCACAAAATATTCTTTAAATACTTTGTACTGCGGATTGTAATCTTTTCGTTTATTCAAAAAATCAAAGACACCGTTAAGGGTATGCTCAATATTGTTTTGAGCATTATTTTCAATGGCTTCAACCATTTTTGAGTTGTTGTCTTTAATTTCAACATCAAACACTTTAGGCATGCTCATGCTACCATCTCTAAAAAAAACGGAGCCTCCATAATATTTCCAGATGTTTTTTCTTAACGACGTTATTTTATCAATAGGCCTTATGGTTACTAAACCAACGACCTTGTCATCTGGTAAATGAGGGAACGGAATATTTTCG
>CAXBHA010000224.1:0-5074 GCA_963974955.1 uncultured Yeosuana sp.
CCATTCTGAATGACAAAAATGGTATTATGAATGAATACGGACATTCAAATTTTTTATTAGCATTTGGAAATTACTGTATAGCTTATCGTATAAGTAGCGCTTTTCTGTTGGTCTTACAGTAAAAAAAGACACTAGACAAATAAGACGATAGATGTTAGACTGTTATTATAAAACTTAAGGCTCAGCGTTTTTTTCTAAAATCTAGGTTTCAGCAGTCTAGCACGTGCGAATAAAATAAAAAAAACACGTGTTATTACACTGTATTTTCTATCTTTGTAAATAACACTACAAAAGTTTATCATCATGAACACAAAATTGACTTTAACTATAGAACGAGAAATAATTGAAAGAGCAAAAAACTATGCAAAAGATAAAAATCGTAGCTTATCTGATATCATTGAGAATTATTTAAAAATCCTGACCAAGGATGAGAAAAAGAACCCGGGAAAAAAACTTAGCCCCGTTACTGAGTCTTTAAAAGGTTCGTTTAAGATGCCTAAAAATATGGATTATAAAAAAGAGCTCAGAAACCGTTTAGAAGAAAAATATTTATAAATGGATCATATTCTAATAGACACGGATGTAATACTGGATTCTTTCTTTGACAGAAAACCATTTGCAGAGTTTTCTACAGAAATTCTAAATCTCTGTGAACAAAGTAAATTAAATGGATTTACAACTCCTGTAATAATTTCTAATGTCTATTATTTGCTTAGAAAAACAGCTAAACATGAAATTATTGTTGAAAGAATAAAACAACTTCTTAGTATTATTGATGTTATTAGGATGGATAAGGATGTTGTTTTAAATGCGTTAAATTCTGATTTTAAGGATTTTGAAGATGCTTTACAAAATTTTTCTGCAATAGAATATGGAAAGATCAAAGTCATATTAACCAGAAACATAAAAGGCTTTTCAAAGAGTGAGTTAGCGATTTTAACACCTGAAACCTATTTAAAAGGAAAAGCGAATAGCTAAATAGAGATTAGACACATAGACGATAAAATATGGGCTTTTTGTAGAATATTTGAAGCACAATATTTTTTTTGTCTAGAATTTAGCAATCAATTTTTTATATAAACCCACAAATCAGCGTTCAGCAGCCAGTCGCAAACAAAACAAACTTTTGATCCCGATAGGTAGGGATTAACGAAATAATGCGCAAAAAAAGGGTCATAAAAAATAATTGACTAAATCTTAAACAGGCTCAAAATGATTTTATTAAAAGTATATCTTTGAGAAAAGATCCAAACAGATGACAATTAGGAAAAGATACGATTCAGAATATACTGAATGGCTTGGAGGGCTAAAAAAGAGAATTAAAAGCAGTCAAATAAAAGCAGTCCTCTCTGCAAATAAAGAGATTATTGAACTTTATTGGGAGATCGGTAAAGAATTATATGAAAAACAAGAAAATCAGGGCTGGGGAAATTCTGTTGTTGATAATTTAGAAAAAGATTTAGTTGCTGAATTTCCCGGCCTGAAAGGTTTTTCACGTAGAAACCTGTTTTATATGAAAGGATTTTATTCCTTTTACAAATCTGATTTTGAAAAAGTGCAACAGCTTGTTGCACAAATTCCATGGGGACACAACATTTTAATTGTAAGCAAATCAAAGTCAATTGAAGAATCATTGTTTTATCTTGCAGAAACACTTCAGAATAGTTGGTCAAGAAGTGTTTTGGATATGCAAATTGGGACAGATTTGTATTCAAGACAAGGAAAAGCAATTACAAACTTCACAAACACACTTCCAAATCCTGAATCTGATTTAGCAAATCAAACACTTAAAGACCCCTATCTATTTGATTTCCTTACATTGAAGAAAAATGCAGATGAAAGAAGTATTGAAGACCAGCTAACTAAACATATTACTCATTTTTTATTGGAATTAGGGACTGGATTTGCATTTATTGGCAGGCAATATAAGCTTGAAGTTGGCGATAAAGATTTTCACATAGACCTTCTGTTTTATCACACCAAATTGAGATGTTATGTTGTTGTTGAGTTAAAAGCAAAAAGTTTCAAACCTGAATATGCAGGAAAATTAAGTTTTTACCTTTCTGCTGTTGATGACATATTAAAAACAGACACCGATAATCCAACAATTGGAATTGTATTGTGTCAGGAAAAAAATAAAATCGAAGCTGAATATGCTCTTCGCGGAATTTCTCAACCCATTGGAGTCGCTGAATATCAGTTAAGTCGAGCAATACCGGAAGAAATAAAAAGCGACTTACCGACAATTGAAGAAATAGAAAAAGAACTGGCCACAACAATGTACAAGAATAATAGCTCAGATAGTGAATAATCCCGCTTCAAAAAAACCTTGGGCCCGATAGCTATCGGGATGGAATTTGTATTTTTTTTAGTATTGGAATTTTAACTCATAACGTGCAAAAAACAAAATTTTTACTCCTTATTATTATATATATACTTTTTTCTTCGGAAGTATTTGGGCAAAACCTGCACCTGAAGATAAATGGCGATAATAAAACAGAAAACCAAGTTATCGACTCTTTAAATTACTCGAAAATCCATAAGGATTATGCATCAATCCTTTCTGAAATTGATACCATTCAAAAAAAATTGTTCAAAATTGGCTACTTCGAGAATCAAAAAGAAACAAAAAAGATTAATGACTCCTCTTATGAAGCCAAATTTGACCTAAAAAAAAGATATAAAACGATACACATATATTATAACAAGCATTTAATCCCTTCATCAATCCTCAAATTACTTTCAAAACAAGTCTTTGGCACTTATTTTGTCCTGCCCATAAAAAACATTGAAAGCGCTTTACATTTTATCAATTCAAAACAAACCGAAAAAGGGTTTCCCTTTTCAAAATTACGATTGAAAAATATCATTATTGAAACTCCTGATAATTTAAAAGCCGATTTAATGATCGATAAGAAAGAGGGCAAGAGAATTATTAATGCCATCGAAATTAAAGGCTACGAAAAGTTTCCAAAATCGTTTTTAAAGCACTACTTGAAAATCAAACCCAGACAGTTATTTGATTTAAACAGGATCAAAATAAAAATCGAACGATTGAATAACTTACGCTTTGCAAATCAAATTAAAGCCCCGGAAGTATTGTTTACAAAAGATTCCACTACCTTATATATGTACATGGAAAAACTAAAGAGCAATACGTTTGATGGCTTTTTAGGTTTTGGAACCAATGAGCAAACCAAAAAAATCAACCTTAACGGATACCTAAACCTAAAGCTAACAAACAATTTAAATTACGGCGAATCCTTTAGTTTGTTTTATAAAAGCAATCAAAGCGAACAAAAAATGTTCGAGACCAATTTAACCTTGCCCTATATTTTAAAAACTCCAGTTGGCATGGATTTACAGCTTTATATTTTTAAACAAGATTCTACTTTTACCACAGTCAACCAAGCGGCCAAACTTCATTATCAAATAAATACAGTGAATAAAGTTTTTACTGGGATTAAATCGACTGAGTCCAATAATTTATTAACCCCAAACAACACATCAAACATTGTTAACTATAAGACAAACTATGTTACCGTTGGATATCAATTAATAAAGGCACAGCACTTCAACCGACTCTTCCCTATAAACGCCAGCGCTTTTGTTGAAACCGGTTTTGGCAAAAGAAAGACTTTAAATGCACAAGTAAAACAAACCTTATTTACTGTTGATGGGTTTAAAATAATTAATCTGAACCTAAAACATAGCCTTTATTTAAGATTGAATGCCACGGATCTGATATCCCAAACCTATTTTGAAAATGAATATTCACGCTTTGGAGGCATCAACTCCATGCGAGGTTTTGAAGAAAACAGCTTGTTGGCAACAAGCTATGCCTTGTTCAATACCGAATACAGATTTCAAATCAGCAATTCCATATATATCCATTCCATTTTTGATTTAGCCTTTTTAGATAATAGAATTACTAATACAAACGAAAAACTCTATGCCTATGGGTTTGGGTTTGGGATATTAACAAAAACCGGTTTGTTCAAATTAAATTATGCCAATGGAAAAAGCGAAAATCAGCCATTTAAATTCTCCAACTCTAAAATACATATTAGTTTAACCGCTGATTTCTAAGTCTTTTTTACAGTATTCTTAACTTTTTCTTAAAAAAAAGTAAATTTTAACTCATATTTATTGTTTTATTAACTTTTTATTATGATTTTTGACATGACTAATTCAAATAAATTATAAAATGAAAACAAAGTTTAGTGGAATTCTAACGCTGTTACTAGCGTTGGTTGTGCAAATAACATTTGCTCAAGAAAAGACTATTTCAGGTGTAATATCAGATGCTACTGGTTTACCGTTACCTGGAGCAACAGTCTTAATTAAAGGTACCGCAACAGGTACATCTTCAGATTTCGATGGGAAATATTCAATAAAAGCATCCCAAGGGGCTACTTTGGTGATTAGCTTTGTTGGTTATACAACCAAGGAAGTTGCTGTTGGATCGTCCAATACCATTAATGTAGCTATGGAAGAATCTGCTGCAGTCTTAGACGAAGTTGTTGTGACTGCTTTGGGTCTTGAAAAAAAGAAAGATCAAGATTTAAGTTCGTCAACTACAATTAATACCGAGGCTATAACTAGATCAAAAGAATCTGGTTTAATTCAAGGACTTGCTGGTAAAACTTCAGGTTTAAAAATCACAAGAAACTCAGGTGATCCAGGTGCTGGAGCTTATATTCAAATTAGAGGGCAAAACTCACTAAGTGGAAACTCGGAACCTCTGATTATTATTGATGGTGTTCCTATTTCCAATTCAAGTATTGGTGGTGGTACTGATGGTGTGACTCAACAATCGCGTTTAAATGATATAAATGCCGATGACATTGAAAGTCTTACCGTATTAAAAGGTGTTGCTGCTGCTTCTGTTTGGGGAGCTGGAGCTGCAAATGGAGTAATAGTAATTACTACCAAAAGAGGAAAAGTTGGTGCTAAAAAAACAACGGTAAGCATTAAATCCTCTGTTGCCATTGATCAAATAAATGTAGAATTTACAAAACAAAATAAATTTGGACAAGGAAGAAGTGGTGTGAGAAATATAAACTTTGCTGAA
>CAXBHA010000225.1:0-5068 GCA_963974955.1 uncultured Yeosuana sp.
CGTTTCACTCCATTCTGAATGACAAAAATGGTATTATGAATGAATACGGACATTTAACTATCAATATTAAAATGGTTTGAATGTATATAGTACCAATGGCTATTGATGGAAGGGTTTTAAGTATAACATGCGATTTCAATCTAAAGATTTCCCGAGGCTCAGCCTTGGGGTTCCAGGTGAGGCAAAATATAAAATTTCAAGAAATTTTTTATTAATTGAATTACAAAAACGCAGTGACATTTTAGTTGAAAATAATTAAGGGATTCGTATTTTACCAAGAATTAATAAATTCAATTGCCTGTGTTTTTAATCAAAATAAATTGTTAATCTTACATTAAATAGCACTTAAGTATGTACTTAACCTTTTACATTTGTTAAAAAATTGTTTATGTCTCGATTTTTTATTGCGCTTTTTATTTTTTCCGTTCTCTTTTTTTTAGTGGAATTTTATGCCTTTCAGGCACTTAAAACGTTTACGAAAAATAGGTTTTTAAAAATGATATGGATACTGATAGCCTTGGTTATTTATATTAATTTGTTTTACACCTTATTTTCTACACCTAGAAGTGCAGGACAAACCAAAGGGTTTCAATTGGCAGCTGGTTTGTTATTAACGTTTTTAATTCCAAAATTAATTGTTGTGATTGTTATGTTTGGGGAAGATGTTGTAAGGGTATCTCAAAAGTTAATTTCTTACCTGTCCCCTGGTACAACTCAACCAATACCAAATAGGCGCTTATTTATTTCACAGCTGGCCTTAGGGATAGCGGCTATTCCGTTTGCATCATTTATCTATGGCATTATTCAAGGGCGCTACAATTATAAGGTATTAAAATATCAATTGTCATTTGAAGATTTGCCCGAGGCGTTTGATGGCTTTACCATCACACAAATATCCGATATACATTCTGGGAGTTTTACAAATCATAAAAAAATTCAGTATGGCATAGATTTAATCAAACAACAACAATCCGATTTGTTGCTTTTTACAGGCGATATTGTCAATAATAAAGCAGATGAAATGGACAATTGGATTGATGCATTTAAAACTTTTGAAGCACCTTATGGAAAGTTTTCAATTTTAGGAAATCATGATTATGGCGATTATGTAGAATGGGCTTCAAAAGAGGACAAAGCAACTAATTTTCAAGCCGTTAAAGAGGTGCATCCTAAAATAGGCTTTGATTTATTGTTAAATGAAAACCGTTTTATTGAAAAAGACGGACAACGAATTGCTTTAATTGGGGTTGAAAATTGGGGTAAAGGGTTTAATCAGGCAGGCGATTTACAGAAAGCATCGACCGGAGTACAGAAAGGCGATTTTAAAATTTTAATGAGCCATGATCCTTCACATTGGGAATATAAAGTGAAGCGTGACGGGTTTAATTATCATTTAACATTGAGCGGTCATACCCATGGTTTACAAATGGGCATTGAAATTCCAGGGTTTTTTAAATGGAGCCCGTCACAATATGTCTATAAACAATGGGCAGGACTATATTCTGAATTTGGTAGATATATAAATGTGAACCGAGGATTTGGTTATCACGCGTTTCCTGGGCGTGTAGGTATTTGGCCAGAGATAACCGTTATTGAGCTTAAAAAGGGCGCACCTACTGCTTAATTATAAGCTTATGTTGTAATTATAAAGAAATTGTGTACTTTTATCTTTAGAGATTGGTAATTGCATGATATACTTATGTAATTATTTAGAATATGAAAAAAATACGTAGGTTTGTAAACGTACATTTGACTAATTAATAATAGCGTATGTCAAAATTTGGGGAACTCATAGATATAGACATTCCTGTTTTGCTAGATTTTTTCACTGAATGGAATGATCAATCTACGGCTATGCATCCAGTTCTAAGAGATGTTGCAGCGGCGTTAGGCGATAAGGCGAAGGTGATAAAGATTGATGTGGAAAAAAATCAAGAATTGGCTGAGGCACTTCGTGTAAAAGGCTTACCTACCTTAATTATTTACAAAAATGGCGAAATGAAATGGCGTCAAAGTGGTGAGCAAGATGCCAATACGTTAATCGGCATCATTAAGCAATATCTTTAAGTCTAAAGGGCTTTAAAAACATATCCTAAATTACTATAATGTTCCAATACTTTAGGCAAAACATGCTGCATGTTTTTTGAAGCTTTTACACTATCATGAAATACAATGATACTGCCATTAACAGTATGTTCTAAAACATTCTTAAAACAGGTTTCTTTAGTAACGGTCCGGTCCCAATCAAAAGATAAAACATCCCACATTACAATCTTATAACCTTTGGCTATAAGTTTTTTGGCTTGTTTTGATTTAATTCGACCGTAAGGTGGACGGAAAAGATATTCTGAATTCTGAATTCTGAATTCTGAATTTAAAAGTTCCTGAGTTAATTCAACTTCCTTAATGTAATCTGAGGATTTAGTTTTCCAGCCTTTTATATGGTTATACGTATGATTTCCTATACGATGACCTTCGTTAGCAATATCATAAAATATTTCTTGGTGTTTTTCAATATTGTTTCCTATGCAAAAAAAAGTAGCTTTCGCATTGTTTTTTTTTAAAATTTTCAAGGTCCAATGTGTAATTTCAGGTGTGGGACCATCATCAAACGTTAGGTAAATAATCTTTTCATTAGTAGGCATGTCCCAAATATAATTTGGAAACATTTTTTTAACCAACAACGGTGTTTTTACTGGAACAAAAGTCATGTTTAGTGCTGTTCTAAACGGTTTTCTAAGCTATTATTAAATTGGCCTATTCCATAGTATTTGGCACACTGGTACCAGAATCTTTAGGAATATCTTTATCTATATGTTCTTCATCAGTGTCTTCACTTTCATAAAAGTGTTTAAACAATCTTAAATAATTATTAAAAACGTCACTTTCTGTTTTGGCAAATTCTTTGTCATATTGAATAAGGACATCAACCAAACCTTTATAGCGCTGTATATCGGTATAAACATCTTCAAACAAACGTTCTTGATCATTTTTTGGCAATGTGCTGTAATAGGTTAAATTTTCTTGGTATTTTTTAGAAACCTGTTTAAATAAAGTTTGGGCTTTTTCTTTGGCGCCAACTTCATAATAAGCACTTATATAAGGTTCTAAAAGGGTGTAGTAGCCAAAGTAATCAACTGGCATATTTATCATAGCAATATCGGCAATTTCTTCAGCTTTCTTCAGCTTATTTTCATTGATTAACTGTTCTATTAATCGTGCTAAATTACCTCTATACGAAATCGAATTTTTGCGTGTTTCCGGGTCGTGATAAATATCTTTGCCACTATTTCCCCAATCCCAATGCTTTACTTTTTCATACATTAAATCGGAGTCCACACGTCCCATGTCAAAAGGATTAGCCTTGTCAACTGGAGTTCTGATAGGGACTAATTTGTAACACATGCCATCCAACTGCAAATAATCTTTCATCCAGATATAATCATCATCGCCAAAACTTCCACCTGTAAAATAAATAGGTCGTTTCCAATCATTATTGGCAACAACATCGAGCATGAGCAATCGGTTTTTATAAAGCGCACCTTCTTTAATTCGGATAATAATGTCAGGCACTATTTTATCGGCATCTTTTTGCTTAACTATTCCATGTTTTAGGGCATTTTCTTTATTAACAGGAAGACGTAAATACTCTGTTGGCAAGTAATTAGCATTTAAATCTTGACGTCTTATTGAGCTAATATCTACGCCTTGTTGCTCGAGCACATATTTATATTTTGTTTTAGGATTGTCGCTCGTAATAAAGTTTAAGAACTCCTTGATGTTTATGGTATCCTTTGTGACGGGTTCTTTTATGATATAGTCTCTGGTACCGTATTTATATTGATCGTGAGTTAGTTGTGAAGGGATAGGGTCGCTATCGTAAGCTTTACGTTTCATTTGATCGATATACCAATCTGTTTGAAATAAACTGGTATTTACCACACGCACATCGGTTCGATACCCTTCAATTTCTTGGGCGTACCAAAGCGCAAACGTATCATTATCTCCAATAGTGAATAAAATGGCATTTTCAGCACAGGAATCCAAATACATTTTAGCCATAGCGCGCGCTGTATATTTATCAGATCGGTCATGGTCATCCCAGTTGTTGGCAGCTAATATACCAGGGACCAATATTAAACAAACACCAGTTATCGCCAAAAGTTTTGAAGACGTGTATTTTTTTAAACCTTCAAAAAGGGCATAAACCCCAAAACCTATCCAAAGTGCAAATACGTAAAACGATCCTACAACGGAGTAATCGCGCTCTCGAGGTTCAAAGGGCCTTACATTGGTGTAAAATTGGATGGCAACGCCTGTAAAAAGAAAAAACACGAGCATGGTCCAAAACAATTTTTTGTCTTTATTGTATAAAAAGAACAAGCCAATTAAACCAAGTATAAAAGGTAAAAAATAATAGGTGTTTCTAGCTTTGTTGTTTTGTACATCGCTTGGAAGGTTATCCTGTGATAAGCCTAAATGCCATTCGTCAATAGGTTTTATGCCACTAAGCCAATTACCGTGATTATCATATCTGCCTTGAATATCATCCTGTCTTCCTACAAAATCCCACATAAAATAACGCCAATACATATACCCTAATTGATACTCAAGCATAAAGGCAATATTGCTTCCAAGTGAAGGTTTTTCAACGTCTATATAATTTTTATAACGCTTTAAAAAATTATTGTAATCTTCATAATCCACATTGCCTTTGGCAACTTCATTTTTAAAATTTGCAATGACTGTGCGAAGCTCGTTTTCCATCTGATAATCGGGCTTTAATTTAAAGTCTAAATAACCGGAAAACATCATATAATTTTCTGCATGCTCTGCACTCCACATACGAGGAAGGATAGAAGCCTGTTTGGAATTGTAATTTTGTTTGGCGTTTTTATAATCGTTTACAATAACATATTCTTTCTTTTTTTCGTCTTTTTCATATTTAGGCTTATCATCTACATAGGGATTTTTTTCGTCGAGATACGCGTATTGATCTGTGAATAAAGGGCCATAAAACAAATGTGTTTCGGGGTATTGCTCTAAATTATAATACGCCAATAATTCT
>CAXBHA010000226.1:0-5061 GCA_963974955.1 uncultured Yeosuana sp.
AAACCGTTTTGCTTTCCAAATCAATAAAAGGCTTGCAATCGGGTAAGCTTCAAGATTATGCGTTTTCATTTGCTATGGGTGCGGTCATTATAGCATTAGTGTTTATTTATTTATGGACAAACTAAATTAATATGGATATTCTATCTCTTTTTATAATTGTACCTATACTAACCATTGTAGCTTTAGTTTTTACAAACGGGTTAATACAAGCGCGACGAGTAGCTCTGGTTGGAAGTTTTGTCCAATTTGCTATGGCTATCAATTTATTATTTGGATATTTTAAGGAACGTGCTATTAACAATGATATCATGGTATTTACCAAAGATGTTGTATGGTTTAAAAATTTTAATATTCATTATAATATTGGAGTTGACGGGATTTCAGTGGCCTTAATATTATTAACGGCTATAGTGGTTTTAGCTGGGGTCTTTATTTCCTGGAAAACAAACGAATTGCCAAAAGAGTTTTTCATGTCACTTATTGTACTATCAACAGGTGTTTATGGAGTTTTTATTTCTATTGATTTATTTACCTTATTTGTGTTTTTTGAAATAGCCGTGATACCCATGTATTTATTAATTGGGATTTGGGGTTCTGGCCCTAAGGAATATTCTGCTATGAAATTAACTTTGATGCTTATGGGTGCTTCAGCTGTTTTATTGGTTGGAGTTTTAGGAATTTACTTTAATTCTAATGCCGATGGAGGTCCCTTAACATTCAATATATTGGATATTGCCCAAGTACATATACCACTGGCAGCACAAAAATTATTTTTCCCATTTGTGTTTATTGGGTTTGCCGTTATTAGTGCGTTGTTCCCATTCCATACATGGTCACCAGATGGTCATGCTTCAGCGCCTACAGCGGTATCTATGTTGCACGCTGGTGTTTTAATGAAATTAGGGGGCTATGGTGTGTTTAGGGTAGCCATGTTTTTATTGCCAGCAGGAGCTTTACATTGGTCTTGGTTCTTTATTATTTTAGCAACCATTGGTGTTATTTATGGGGCGTTTAGCGCCATTAAACAAACCGATTTAAAATACATTAACGCATACTCATCAGTAAGTCATTTAGGAATGGTGTTATTTGCTTTGCTTATGTTAAATAAAACAGCATGGAATGGAGCTATTTTACAATCGCTTTCACATGGGTTTATGACAGCCTTATTCTTTGCGTTAATAGGAATGATTTATGGCAGAACGCACACAAGGGATATTGCTAAATTAGGTGGATTACTTAAAGTGATTCCATTTATTGCGGTAATATACGTTATTGTAGGGCTGGCATCATTGGGCTTGCCGGGATTTAGTGGATTTATAGCCGAGATAAACATATTTGTAGGCGCCTTCCAACACGAAGAGATGTTTTATAGGGTTTCAACAATTATTGTGGTTTCAGCCATTGTGGTCACTGCTGTCTTTATTTTAAGAGCAGCAGGAATCATGTTAATGGGAACTGTTAGAAATGAGGCCTATTTAAAGTTGCCAAGAGCAACATGGTACGAAAAAACAGGAATTTTATTATTGTTGATACCCATTGTTGGAATGGGAGTTGCGCCACTTTGGCTAAGTGATATGATTATGAAAAGTTTAGAACCCTTCATTCAAGGAGTATTATAATATTTAAACAACTAACTAAATGAATTTTAGTAACTTTTTATTGATGCGGCAAGAAATTATACTTCTAACAATTATACTGTTGTTAGTGGTCGCTGAAATTTCAATTTCAAAAACCAAAAAACACAGTATGGTTCATTTGGCTATTTTCTTATTTGGAATTCATACCATCGTTGGCTTTTTTCCAACAGAGCCGGGCAAACTGTTTGGAGGAATGTTTCACACAAATGAGCTTATACATTTCTTTAAAAATGTGCTCAATGTTGGAGTTTTAATATTATTACTTCAATCGGCGGATTGGTTGCAGGAAAAAATAGTGGAACAAAGTAGAGGCGCCGAGTTTTTTATCCTTTTATTTTCTTCATTATTAGGAATGTATTTTATGATTTCATCAGGCGATTTCTTAATGTTTTATTTAGGATTGGAGCTCTCTACTTTACCAGTTGCCGCGTTGGCTGCTTTTGAAGTTACTAAGAGAATTTCAAGCGAAGCGGGAATCAAATTAATTTTATCTGCTGCGTTGGCATCTGGTGTGTCCTTATTTGGCATTTCCATGCTGTATGGCACATCTGGATCCATCTATTTCGATAATATGGCTTCAATGATCTCATCAACAAACTTAACCTTATTGGGTTTTATATTGTTCTTTTCAGGATTAGCTTTTAAAATTTCGCTAGTGCCATTTCATTTCTGGACTGCCGATGTATATGAAGGAGCTCCAATAAGTGTCGCGTCTTATCTGTCGGTTATTTCAAAAGGTGCGGCAGTATTTATTTTAATGATTTTATTATTTACCGTATTTAGGCCGTTAATGCATGTTTGGGAAAATCTTGTTTATGTGATTGTGGTAGCAACCATATTTATTGGTAATTTATTTGCTTTGCGCCAACAAAACATGAAGCGTTTTTTAGCGTTTTCATCAATTGCCCAAGCAGGATTTATTCTATTGGGTTTAATTGCCGGAAATCAATTAGGAACAGCAACAGTAGTTTATTTTGTAACCATCTATATTTTTTCCAATTTAGCGGCCTTTGGTGTTGTGCAAGCTATTTCGCTTAAAACCGGAAAAGAAAGCATGAACGATTATGAAGGTTTGTACAGAACCAATCCTAAATTGAGCATGGTCATGATGATGGCATTGTTTTCGCTTGCTGGAATCCCACCTGTGGCCGGATTTTTCGGTAAGTTTTTCTTGTTCACGGCGGCAGCCAGTAAAGGGTACTTTGTACTGGTTTTTATTGCAGTAGTTAATGTGACCATTTCATTATACTATTATATGTTGGTTGTAAGGGCCATGTTCTTAAGAACAAGTGATGACGCCATTCCTTATTTTAAAAATAAATTATATATGCGTTTAGGATTGTTGGTAACCGTTATTGGTATTTTGGTACTGGGGTTGTATAGTCCTCTGTATGATTACATTTTCGATTTAAGCAGAAATTTAAATTAGTAAGTTATGGCATTAACAGGAAATCATAAGTTTGGAAGTATTGGAGAAACACGGGTTACTTTTGTTGAAAAAGGGGTTGCTGAAGACAGAAAAGAGTTTCTAAAAAAATTACTCGAGCATAATGGACTGGAAGTTATCATTGAAGAGGAAAAAAAGAAAGCTGAAGAAGATCCCCAATTATTTACAGTTGCTGTAACAGATATGGTTTTTAACCCAACCATTTGGGTCTATGAGAGAAAACTGAAAACCTTTAATGGCCATAAAGTAAATCAAGACTATTGGGAACAACGCTCTCAAGACACCAATCCACATTATTGGAATAATGGTGAAAAATAAATTGTTCTTAAAATAAGAAAGTTACTCAACCACAGTTGTTATTCCTTGACACTTCATTTTAATTAGTTTTATCTATTTCAAATTAAATATCTTTAATTAATCCTACTAATTTAGTAGGATTAAATTTTTAGTTTCTGTTTTTAATGTTACTTTTGCTCCTATTTCTTGGAATTATAAGAAATTATTTTAAAAAGAAACTGCTAATGGCATAATAGACTTTTAATAAATGGAGGATATTACAATTAAGATAACTGATAGAAATGGAACACAGCATGATGTGGTCGCACCAACCGATATGGCTATGAACCTTATGGAAATAGTACGGTCATATGAGTTGGTTCCTGAAGGTACAATCGGTGTTTGTGGAGGTATGGCCATGTGTGCTTCTTGCCAATGTTATATATTAAGTAATACAGAATTACCGGAAATGCAGGACGAGGAAGATGCTATGCTTTCTGAAGCGTTTTATGTAAAACAAAATAGTCGATTAGGTTGCCAAATACCTATTACTGCTTGTTTACATGGGCTTGAGGTAGAATTGGCGCCTGAAAGCTAATCAGTTTTATAATCAATAATTTTTTGTGGACCTTCAAGAACTTCCCTTATAATTTGAAGCGTTCCATCTTCTCTTGTTGAAATTTGCCACTTAATGAGCGTAATAGCTCCATTTTCAATTTCAAGGCCGGTGATGCTCCGTGGGTGTACACAGCTTCCATCATTAAAAAAAGCAATATCACCTGGTTCCGGAAATCGCGGTCGGTGGGTATGTCCTACTATCGTGATGAGGTTATGATTTTCTGTAATCCATTTTTTGATTCTACGTTCAACTTTAACAAGTTCTTTATAGTTTTTGGCAGGACTTGTAGGGTCGGCAATGCCCATAACATTTAAAGGTTTCCAAAGCACGCGCACCATAAACCGGCTCCATTTCCAAAAGAGGTAATTCCACCAATCGGCTTGGTGGCCGTGGGTTAAAAACAATTGTTGATGGGTTTCCGCATGTTTTAAGATGATGCCTTCGTGGAATTCAATATTAGGGAACAATGGCACATCTTTGCCCAATATTTTGTCAAAATAGGTGAATAGATATTTTTCAACGTATTTAGTATTGCGGTACACCATATCATGATTGCCCCAAATGTTATGCAGACGCCCTTCTTCATAAAATAGTTTCATCAGCATATACACGTTTTTATGCGCTTCCAGAATGGGCTGGAATGTTAGGTTTTCCCAAAGTTCGTCGCCATCGCCAAGCTCGCAGTACTGAAATCCTTTTGTATAATAATGTTTTAAGGCATGAAAGTAGATGTTACGATTGTTGGCAAAGTCATCAGCAAAACTATTATCGCCGCGGTGGCAATCACTAAATAAGATAAACTTACTATCATCATCAAAATCGATGACTTTGGCAGTTTTATAGGCGTTATCTAATCTTTTTTTTGAAGACATAGAATAAAAGTAAATAAAAAATGTCATTCTGAATGAAATGAAGAATCTTTATAAAAGAGATTTTTCGACTTCGCTCAAAATGACATTTTGTTAATGCCAATTTTGGATTATCTACTATTTAAAAGCATTCAATCCTGTAATATCCAAGCCTGTAATTAGTAAGTGAATATCATGAGTCCCTTCATACGTAATAACACTTTCTAAATTCAT
>CAXBHA010000227.1:0-5046 GCA_963974955.1 uncultured Yeosuana sp.
GCCTTTACTCGCATTGGGAAGGAGATTGTTATGGCGGTGAAAGAAGGTGGTCCAGACCCTAGTAGCAATTCACGATTAAGAGCTGTTATTCAAAATGCTAAGGCCGTAAACATGCCTAAAGATAATGTAGAACGTGCTATAAAAAGAGCTAGTGATAAAAGTCAAGGCGATTATAAAGAGGTGATTTTTGAAGGTTATGCGCCTCATGGAATAGCTGTTTTAGTGGAAACTGCTACTGATAATAATACGCGAACGGTAGCCAATGTTCGAAGTTTTTTTAATAAATGCGATGGAAATCTAGGCACATCAGGATCAGTGGTTTTTATGTTTGATCATACCTGTAACTTTAGAATTAATGCCGAAGGTTTAGATCCGGAAGAAATTGAACTGGAGTTTATTGATTATGGAGCTGAAGAAGTATTTGCTGATGAGGATGGTATTTTAATTTATGCTCCGTTTGAGAGTTTTGGAACTATTCAATCTGCTCTTGAAGAAAGAGATATTGAAATTTTATCCTCTGGTTTTGAGCGTATTCCACAAGTTACCAAACAACTATCTCCAGAAGATGCGGCCGATGTTGAAAAATTATTGGAAAAACTTGAAGAAGATGATGATGTGCAATATGTCTATCACACGATGGAAGAAAGTTAAAATTAAATAGCCATTCTATCTAAAATTAATGATGAGGTTGTCTAAAAAGTTGAAATAAACCGTCATTACGAACATAGTGAAGTAATCTTTTTATTGATTATCAAAATGCTACAGATTGCTTCGTCAATCGTCCCTCTTTACTCGTAATGACGATTTATTCTGCCACTAAAGTTCCCCATTCGGTCCAGGAACCATCATATACTGAGATGTTTTTATAGCCAGAAATCTCGGCTCCCAAAGCTAAAACACAAGCAGTTATACCAGAACCACACGAAAAAATAATAGGGTCTTCTTTTTTAGCCAAAGTTTTAAATTTTGAATTTATAATTTTTTTTGTCTTCATTTTATTCCCATTAAGTAAATCTTCATAAGGAAGATTGATAGAATTTGGAATGGTGCCGCTTCTTAAGCCAACCCTAGGTTCAGGCTCAAGGCTTTTAAACCGTGCTTTAGAACGGGCATCAATGATGATGTGAGATTTAAATGACGACGCTTCTTTCACATCATCAAAATATTTCATATATCTTGGGTTATAGGTTGCTTCAAAATTCCCTTTAGAACTATTCAGCTTTCTTTTTAATTCTGTTTTAAAACCTTCTTTTATCCATTCAGGCAACCCACCATTTATAACTGCTACATTTTTGTGCCCCATCGCTTTAAATAACCACCAAGATCTAGCACTCGAATAGATTCCTTTATCATCGTAAACAACAATGGCACTATTCGAATTGATTCCTAATGCTTGAGCCGATTTGGTAAATTGTTGTTCAGAAGGAAACGTCGTTGGAAAAGGAGCCGACGCATCGCTAAAAGCTTCTTTCAAATCGAAAAATCGTGTATTGGGTATTTGAATTTCGGTTACATTATCATTACCACCAACAACCTTTTTTATACTCGCATCCAGAATAATTAAATTATCTGATTTTAAATGACTGTTTAGCCATTTAACAGATACAACGGGTTCAGAAATTACAATAGTTTCCATATTTAATTTAAGAATCTAAATCAAAAGTCTCGGTAGGGTTTTTATTACTGTGATAATCCAACATATTTTCACCATCGGCTATTATAGAACAAACAGTGGCATCGCCAGTAACGTTCACAACAGTCCTGAACATATCTAAAATTCTATCCACAGGAAAAATAACAGCAATCCACGCTGGATTTAAACCAACGGAGTCTAGGACAATTATGAGCATAACTAAACCAGCACTAGGAACAGCTGCCGAACCTATAGACGCCAATGTTGTTGTAAGAACAATGGTTAACTGTTGCCCAAATGTTAAATCAATCATATGTAATTGTGCCAAAAAGATAACGGCAACAGCTTGATATAAACTAGTTCCATCCATATTTACCGTGGCTCCTATGGGCAACACAAAACTGCTCACTTTTTTATCAACACCTAGATTTTGTTCTACACATTCCATAGTTACGGGCAATGTAGCAGCGCTACTAGAGGTTGAAAAGGCTAAGGTTTGTGCAGGCCCCATTGCTTTGAAGAACCCTGCATAGGGGATTTTTTTGACAAATATTTTTAAAATAGCAGGATATACAACAAAAATCATTAATAAAAGGCCAATGAACACGGTTAATGAATACCAACTTAAACCTTTAAATATTTCTACTACCTTACCCATATCGTTACCGGCCATTTTACTCACAACACCTGCCAATAAAGCAAACACAAAAAATGGTGCCGCTTGCATAACTAAATCTACCATTTTTAAAAAAACCTCATTAATACCATCTACTAAGTTTAAAACGGGCTGCGATTTCTCGTTGGGAATAAATAAGAGACAAACTCCAAAAAAAATCGCGAAAAAGATAATTTGTAACATCAAACCATTATTAGACAGAGAATAAAAAAAGTTGTCAGGAACGATATCTACAAGTGGTTGTAAAGGGGTTGTTTCTTTTTGTTTATTGGCTTTTTCTAATTTATCGGAAATGGCAGCCTCTTTTAATTCTGCATGGGTTAATTTTGAAATTTCTTGTGCTCGCTCAAAAAAAACAGGATCTTGTAGGTAATTAATCCCATCTTTAATTTGATACCCTTGAGAAGATGCCCAAATTTCATAACTTATTCTGTTGTCAATCCTACTTTGCTCATCAATTAACTTGCCCGGCTTAATGATATTTACCAACAGTAACCCTAAAGAAATAGCTATAATGGTGGTAATAAGATAAATAAGAAGGGTCTTCCCTCCCATTCTACCTAAGCTGGCGGGATCTCCAATATTTGCAACGCCACTAATAATAGAAAACAACACTAATGGAACCGCTATTAGTTTTAACAGATTGATAAAAATAGTCCCAAAAGGATCTATCCAATCAATAGTAAACGCACTCCATCCCAATGAGCTTGACAATAATGCCCAAATGATTCCCAGTACCATCCCAATAAGAATTTTCCAATGTAGTGCGAGCTTCTTCATATTATAATTTGGTTAGTTTGTTTAAAAGAAAGTAATCAGCAAGCACCAAAGCCGTCATTGCTTCCACAATAGGCACCGCTCTTGGAACCACACACGGGTCATGACGGCCTTTACCGTGCATTTCAACTTTATTTCCTTCACTATCAATGGTTTCTTGATTTTGCATAATGGTCGCCACAGGTTTAAAAGCTACACGAAAATAGATGTCCATGCCATTGCTAATTCCGCCCTGAACACCACCAGAAAGATTTGTTTTTGTAGATCCATCTGAATTAAATATATCATTGTGCTCACTTCCTTTCATTTTTGCGCCACAAAATCCACTGCCATATTCAAATCCTTTTACAGCATTTATAGAAAGCATGGCTTTCCCTAATTCTGCATGTAACTTATCAAAAACAGGCTCACCTAACCCAATTGGCACATTTTGAATTACACAAGTAACTGTTCCGCCAATGGTATCACCTTCTTTACGAATATCTTTAATACGCGAAATCATTTGCTCTGCGATATCCTGGTCTGGACAACGAACGATATTTGATTCTATTAAATTAAAATCCAGTTCTTGATACGGTTTTTCTAAAAAAATATCACCTACTGAAGAGACATAGGCATTGATTTTAACCTCTTTTAATAGTTGTTTTGCAATAGCGCCGGCAACAACACGACATGCCGTTTCGCGCGCTGAACTACGGCCTCCACCTCTATAATCCCTTACACCATACTTTTTATCGTAGGTATAATCGGCATGGCTGGGACGATACACATCTTTGATATGTGAATAATCCTTTGACTTTTGATTGGCATTTTCAATAATGAAGCCAATAGATGTCCCTGTGGTTTTGCCTTCAAAAATTCCTGATAAAAATTGAACGTTATCTGGTTCTTTACGTTGGGTTACAATCTCTGATTGCCCTGGCTTGCGACGGTTTAATTCCTCTTGAATCGCTTTAATATCAATATCCAAACCTGATGGACAGCCATCGATAATACCACCTAAGGCAGTACCGTGCGATTCACCAAATGTGGTGAGATTAAAGAGTTTTCCAAAGGAATTTCCAGCCATGAATCAATATTTTACGCTAAAGTAAATTTAATATTAGAGAAACAAAAATAGTAGCACCCTATTTCCTCAAAAATTTAATCTCCTTTTTCCTCATAATATCAAACTTATCTCAAATTTTACCTCTATTTAAAGCAGTAAATCCTTTTTGTTAAATATTAAAAAACATTTTTAAAACCTGTAAATGAGACCTTAACAACCTAGTTTAATAATTATGTTCAAAAATCTATTGAGAAGTTTATCATAAATCCGATTTTGGCGTTATTTTTGTTTTAATAATAAGAATTTTAAAAATGGGCTTTTTTATCATTTAACTCGTATATAAACCAGAAACAAAAAACTTACAACTTATGAAAAAATTATTTTTAGTGGCCATTGCTTTTATTGGCTTTACAACGGTATCAAACGCACAGGAAATTTCGGATAACGCCATTGGTTTGCGTTTAGGTGGTAGTAACGCATATGGTGCAGAAATATCATATCAGCATGCTTTAGGTAACATTAATCGATTAGAACTTGACTTAGGTTGGAGAAACGATACTAATTATAATGCGTATAAATTTACTGGGTTATATCAATGGATGTTTCCATTAGATGGGTCGTTTAATTGGTATGCTGGAGCTGGAGCTGGAGTTTCTTCTTTTTCTGGAAAAAATAATTATAATAATGATACAGGATTCTTTGTTGCTGGTAATATAGGTATTGAATATAATTTTGATATTCCTTTATTATTATCATTAGACTTCAGACCAGAATTTGGTAATAATAATTTTACTGATAATACAGTTTTTGATGTTGCTTTAGGTATTAGATATCAATTCTAATTTTTAAATCAATAAAATTAAAAGCGCCTAATTGCACTACCCCCCCCCAAAAGTTAGACACTATTTGGGG
>CAXBHA010000228.1:0-5043 GCA_963974955.1 uncultured Yeosuana sp.
AACTACACCATTTAATTGTTTTAAATACTGTGTTAAGGTATCTTCTGATTCAGGTAAACCCCCATCTATCACTATTATTTTGCTGTCATCCGTTCTAATTATATATGCCATTTGCACATGATTCCTACCTTCCAATTGCCACAATGAAAAATCATTTTCCCTATCAGGGTACGATATGATTTTTAATATATCTGTTATGTCATCATTTTCTTCATTTTTCGCCTCACATGAAATTGAGACTGCGACGACCGCCAGAATCCACATTATTTTAAAACTCATTGTCGAAAATTTACTGGATTAATTTCCTTATAGTTTGAAAGACTCTTTTGGAGTTGTAGGGATCATGGTATTTATTATATACTACATTCTTTGCCTTGATAAGTGTCTTATATTTATCATCCTTCCATATAGTCCTTAATGCACTCATCAATTCCTCCCAATTTTTTACAATTGGACCAGCCACAGCATCCTGATAGTTGAAATACATTTCCCTGGAATCCATAAGATATTCTTTTAAATCAAAGGCAGCAAAAATTATAGGCCGTTCTGTTAATAGAAAATCAAAATAGGCACTTGAATAATCTGTAATTAATAGGTCTGCATCTTTTAGCATAAAATTTATTTCACTAACATCTTTATCTTTTAAGTCTATTATTCTACTATTGGCGTGGTGGTCTTCACATATTAAGGTATTATCCACAAAATGACCTTTACTCACAAATACAATATTTTGGTCCTCCAAAAACATCTCAATTGAGTTTCGGTCGAAATCTTTTAGGGTAAATAAACTTTTTGCCCCATGGAAACTTCTAAATGTTGGAAGATAATAAACTAATTTACAATTTGGATATTTCTCACGAAGACTTAGGTTAAAAGGATCAATATTTTTAGAATAAAAAATATCATTCCTAGGACAACCGGTTTCCCAAACACGTGATTTGTTTAAGTTAAATGAGGAACCCATTTTATCCGTAAATATTGGAGCATTGGATAAAGTGTAATTGTAATTATATTCATAACCAAATGGAAACAGATTGGCCACAATCTTTTTTTGAAAAAATGAGTTGGCATTTGAATATATATCGTCCAGACCTATTTTTTTTAAGGGGCTACCATGCCATAACTGTATTTTTTTTGCCCCGTTGATAAACAAGAAGTTAACATCCTTTTTACCTGAGCTAACTAGAACATATTTTGCTAAAAGACTGTAATAAATGGCAACCATGCTATTGGTTAAGTAGGACACGCCACCACTTTCACGTATCTCATCCCTAATACCAATATTTCTGGTTAACCATATGGCTTTTATTTCGTTATGGTGTGTGTTTACGTATTCAAATAGATATCTACTGTTGTCAGAAAAGCGATATCCATACCATGCCCCAAATATCCAAATATTGTTTTTCCTTGGTATAAAAATTTGAATCCACCATAATGGTAGAAATAAAACGAATAGAAAATATTTAAGCAAACGCTTCATTGATTATGAATTTGATGGTTGATTAGAAAACTGATCAATCTTTTTCTCTAATAATTGATTTTAACTTGGTCGTTGAAATACCAATAGTTCTAGGAAAGTAATGAACCTCACAGTATTTATCCAAATAATCAAATTTTCCTTTCCAATCATCACCCATAACAAAAATGTCTATGTCGTTTTTTTGTATATCATTGATTTTTTGATCCCAATTATCTTCAGGTATAACTAAATCTACATACTCAATACATTCCAATAATTGTTTCCTTTTCTCGAATGAAATCTCACATTTTTTTCCCTTGGTAAGGTTGAATTCATCAGTTGATAAACCAACTATCAATCGATCTCCCAAAGCCTTGGCTCTTCTCAATATCTCAACGTGTCCATAATGAAATAGATCGAAAGTTCCATATGTAATTACCGTTTTGTAATTACTTTTCATTAAATCTTCAAATATTATTTCAATGTTTTTCTCTTTATTTCTAAAAAATGACTCTATTTTATTAAAAATCGGAAGTCTTCTTTTCAAGACTTCGGATAAGAGTGAATCGATCATTTCTATGGTTTTTATTCCCTCTAACACTACCGAGTTGGTCTTAATATCAGCATTGTAGAATCCTTTGCCAATTAATAGCCCTAAAGTTCTATTACGACTTAAATCGTTCAAAGATGTTAGACCTAAATCCCCAAACCCTGCACTAAGAAATAATGTTTCTTCCTTACCTCCCAATGCCTTTAAAATAATTCTTGTTTCAGAAAAAGCTTTGGTCAATATCATGAACCTTGTATTGGATGAATTATATTGGGCGTCTATATTACCTAGCAGTATGGCATAAATGTTCTTTATTGCACTAAGTAACTCAACGCCCCTAACATCTGTAGTATAATCAATAAAAATATTTGTTTTTTGTAGTAACTTATTTATGGTGTTATATTGGTTTTTTGTGTCAAAGCCAAGTGTCAACAATGTAGGTGAACGATCCATCATTTCTCCTGCAAATGACGCACCTTTCATACAAACAATATTATCGTGTTTAAGGACCTTGATCAACGATTCTATAATTGTGGATCCGCCTTGAAAAATACCCTTTGAAAGATTGACTATTAGAGTTTTGCTTGATAGATATTTTTTGATATTTTTTACTTCCTCCAATATTGCCTTTGCCGGTAAGGCAATAAAAAGCACCTCGGAATCTTTTACCAAAGAATAGTTATTCGATGCTTTTAATCTTGGGTTTATAAGTTTGTTTGGAAAATATTTTTTATTGGAATGGGAGGTATTAATTTCGGTAACCTTATTTTGGTCCCTAATTAGCAATGTAACGTCATTTTCTGAATTGAAAGAAAGCTGATTTCCAATAGCGGTTCCAAAAGCTCCTCCACCCAAAATTAATATTTTCATTTTGTTTTTTTTAAATTTTCATACAAACTATTTGTCCAATTATTTGGGATTAAGCCTAACAATTTAGTTGATTTGTTTTTATCCAATACACTGAATCTCGGTCTAATTGCAGGTGTTGGATAGGCCTCAGAAGAAATAGGATTGACATTAAGGTTCATGGCCCTGTTCTTGAAAATTGCCTTGGCAAAATCATACCAAGTAATAGATCCTTCATTGCTAAAATGATAAAGGCCGTAATTGGTTGCGTTTAAATTGATTATTTTCATGATTGCTTCGGCCAAGTCCCCAGCATAGGTTGGGGATCCCCATTGGTCATTTACCACGCCAAGCTCATTCCTTTCGGTTCCCAGCCGTAACATCGTCTTTACAAAGTTATGTCCATATTCTGAATAGACCCAAGACGTGCGTATGATAAAATATTGCTCCAAAATACTTTGTACCCATTGTTCTCCCTTGAGTTTAGAAGCTCCATAAACATTAATGGGATTAGGAACATCTTCTTCCTTATAGGGTGTTGTCTTGGAACCGTCAAATACAAAATCTGTTGAGATATGAACTAAAATAGTACTATTTGTTTTGCATGCTTGTGCCAAATATTGGACAGCTTCGGAATTAACCAAATAGGCCATTTCTTTATCGGATTCTGCCTTATCTACTGCAGTGTAGGCCGCACAATTAATACAATATTCAAATTTTTCTTGAGCGAATAGAATATTTATCGCCTCTCGTTTAGTAATATCTAACTCGCTGGAGCTTTTAAAATGGAAATCATAATGTGGATATTCCTTGGCAATATCCTGCATACATCTTCCCAATTGCCCATTGGCACCAGTGACTAATATTTTGTTTTTTATATTTTTCGAATGCATAATTATAATTGTGCAAATTCTAAGGTAGGAAGTTCTAAATCCTTTTGTGATACCTTAATTTCATGATTAGGTAATTGCCAATCTATATTCAAACGTGGGTCATTATAAATAATCCCTCCTTCTGAGGCTTTGTTATAGAAATTATCACATTTATAAAAGAACTCTGCTGTTTCACTTAGAACTGAAAATCCATGTCCAAATCCTCGTGGTATAAAGAGTTGCTTTTTATTTTCGGATGATAGTTCTACAGCCAAATGATGTCCGAAGGTTGGAGAATCTTCCCTAAGGTCTACCGCAACATCACATACTCGTCCACTAAGAACACGTACCAATTTGGCCTGTGCAAATTTACCTCTTTGATAATGAATGGCCCTTACTACCCCCATGGTAGAATAGGATTGATTATCCTGCACAAAATTTATTTTTTGACCCATGGCCTTATTAAAGTTGTCAGCATTAAAACTTTCAAAAAAATATCCTCTGTCATCTTTGAAAATGTCTGGCTCTATTATAAAACAGCCTTTAAGGTGTGTTTCTGTAACTTTCATTAATTCTTATTCAATATTCCCAATAAATTATTTCCATAGCCACTTTTCATAAGAGGTTCAGCCAATGCCTTAAATTGGTCTTTGTTAATATAGCCCATTTCGTAGGCGGCGCCTTCTATGGCTCCTATTTTGAGTCCCTGACGTTCTTCTATAACCTCTACAAACTGGCTTGCTTGCATTAATGAGGCGAAGGTGCCGGTATCTAACCACGCCGTGCCCCTATCCAATATGCTTACATTTAATCTATTCTTTTCTAAATAAACTTTGTTCACATCAGTAATTTCAATTTCTCCCCTAAGACTAGGTTTTATGTTTTTCGCTATTTCTACTACATCATTATCATAAAAATAAATCCCTGGTACGGCGTAATTGGATTTTGGATCAGCCGGTTTTTCCTCAATACTTATAGCTTTTCCGTTTTTATCAAATTCAACCACCCCATAACGTTCGGGGTCATGAACACGGTAGGCATAGATAATCCCACCTTCAGGATCGTTATTGGCTTGTAGCAATTTGGCCAAACCTGAGCCATAAAATATATTATCACCTAATATTAAAGCTACTTTATCTTTTCCAATAAATTTTTCCCCAATTATAAAAGCTTCTGCTAGACCATTTGGTTCCGCTTGGACCGCATATTCAAAGCTACAGCCATATTTTTTGCCATCCCCTAAGAGTTCCTTGAACAAGGGGAGGTCCTTTGGAGTAGAAATAATTAAGATTTCCCTTATACCTGCATACATTAAA
>CAXBHA010000229.1:0-5041 GCA_963974955.1 uncultured Yeosuana sp.
ATGTAACGATGGTAAAATAAATGGTGATTTTAATTTTAAATTTACAAATAAAAATCTAGTTCTTACTCCCAACCCAAACACTTGTGATGAAGGCTGTGATGAAAAATTTAAAAAAATTGAAGGATAAAAATATGTGCAACATCATATAACTTTAATCCTTAAATTTGAACTAGTACAAACCTTAACATTTTAACGAACCGATAAAGTTCAGAGGTTTTACAAATTGAACATGATTATTGCAATGAAAAACCTAACAGAAAATTTATTTTCCTATATAAAGATTATAACTAACAGAAAGATTGAGAGCACAAAATGCCAACAATAGCTAAAAAAAATGCTTAATTATGCTAAATAGAAAATTTATTTTAACTTTAAAAACATTTAATATTAATCGGAAAATTACGATTTTACAACCGCAACTTTCCTTAGCCTAAACCGATAGTTATCGGGAGGTTTGCAAATTGTCAATGGGCATTTCATAAGGATAATTTTGAAAGTTGTAAGACCTTAAAAACTAATATAATGAAAAATAAAATAGAAAATAAGAAATATTTAAAACTGCAATCTAAAACTAACATTTGGGGTAATACCAAGTGATTGATTCTCAACCTTGCTGACCATATCTTTATCGTCTACTGAATAATAGGTGTTAATAACATTTTTTTTGTTCAATACATTCCAAATGGAAGCACCTATCGTGGCATGAGTTCTGTTTGAGATATTAAAATCATAAGTCGCAGAACAATCAGTTCTTAAATAATCCTTTAAGTTAGTACTATTGGGCGATTCATAATTAATGATTCCGTCTGTTACTTCATCATTCATAATAGGATTGGTTGTTGGTTTGCCAGAGCGCCAATTTAATCCTAAGGCAAACTTTATGTCGTTGTAGGTATATGTGCCAGCGAAGGTAAGTGCATGCCTAATATCGGCATTGTTTGGAAAGGAACCCCCGTTGTTTAAACTGTCAAAAGTATAATCATTTTTGCTAAAGGAATATCCAATCCAAGTACTTACTACATCATTAAATTGCTTATTGATCAATACATCAACCCCTTTTATTTGATAGCTGCCAATAGCATTTACAAACTGATATTGGTTTTGAAAGCCTTGGCTTCTCGTGGTAATACCTTCCACTTCTTTAATATAAACTTCGGTACTTATCAGGAACTTATTTTTATTATAATGAATTCCTGCACTTATCTGTTTACTTTTAATAATAGGGATAGTTTCATTATTTGATAACACCCAGCGACGTTTTTCAATACCTAAAAAGTCGTTCTGTCTGTCAATAATTTGCGACGTGGTTTGACTTTTAAATTCCCCTAAAATTTCGAATCTAAAATAATTTAAAAAGCGTTGGCTAAAACTTAGTCTTGGCTCCACTAAAACAAGATTAAACTTTTGGTGGTAATTAACTCGAGTCCCAAATTTTAAGTTGGTATTTGAATTGATGGATAGCAAGGAGCTTTCGGCGTATAGAGCATGACTTCTAATAACTTCCTTTATGTAACTTCTAAACAAAGGGTTGTTTACATCCTCTAAATTACTAACGCCAATTTCAGAAAATTGATAGCCCGTATTTATTTTTATATTGGTATTGACATTGTAATTCACATCAAATTTAAACGAGTTGTCATGCACTTTGTTTTCTTGAATTAATCGTTGATTGTTTAAAATGTCAAAATTAGTGGCGTCTAAGGCATAATTTGACATATAGATTTGTGCGGTTGTTGACAAACGATTGTTCCAATCTCTGGTATAGGTAATTCCTGCAGCAAGATTTTTTTGGGACAGTTTATTATTGAAAGCTTCATTGGTGTCATTAATAGTCGATTCTTCATCATAATTCAAAGCATTATTAATATTTAGAAAATGAACTCTGATTTTATCCTTTTTTGAAATATCATATAAAAATTTCATAGTGATATCATAAAAATAGAAATCTTCATTTTTAGTGACAGAATAGCGGTCATCCTTCGTATTTGTTAAGTCTGAATCTTGAAAAATTCGTTTAGAGTATTGGTCGTAGGTTGGTGTTATTATCAAATCTGTCAGAGACCGTCTTGTAGATAATTGCAATTCAGTTTTTTTTGAAAGTGGTATTTTGGCGTAGGCATCGGCATTAATAAGGTTAAAACCAGTGCCGGCTTTAAATTTATTATCAATAGTGTTTGAGAGTTGCATATCGATAACACTGGAAATACCATCGCCATATTTAGCGTGAGTACCATTTTTTGATACGTGGACTTGTTTGGTGGTGTACGGATTAAATGCCGAGATTAACCCGAAAAAATGACCAGATTGGTACATTTTTATGCCATCCCATAAAAACAAATTTTGGTCGTGCGTGCCGCCTCTAACATTGATATTGGAGACTGTTTCATCAACGCTATAAACCCCTGGAAGCGCTTGAATGGTTTGTAAAATATCTGGTTCAATTAAGCCTGGTAGAATGCCAAAAGATTCGGGTTTTATAGTTGTTGTTCCATTATTGAGTTGGGTAATGCCTTTGGTAAGATAATTGGTTACAATTATTTCTTCAAGCCTTTGTGGTATGATAAATTCTTTAATGTCTTCAAAAGCCTTTATAACGATAAACCGGTTATCTAATATTTCAAATTCTAGTTCCGTTTCATTTTTCAAACTGGTTAAGGCATCTTCCAAGGGCAAATCCTTATTGGGCACAACAGCTTTTTTATCCATTATGGATTGGTCGGCATATGAAAAGCGAATATCATAGCGTGTTTCCAAAATTTTTAAAACAGAAATAAGTGGTTGCTGTTCTTTTTGAATAGATTGTGCTTTTAGCAGCGAAAAATTCAGAAAAAACAAATAAATAAAAAGAGAAAGTAGCCCTTTTTTACTCACGTTTAAGTGTTACAGTATTATTGGTTTTACTATATGTTAAATGTAAGGGTAAGGTAATGGATTTTAATGCTATTTCTATATTATTATGTGCAAAACCACCTGTGAATAATTGGTTTGTGTCAATATTTTGATTGGTAAAAGTGACGTTGTATTGTCTTTCAAATTCAGATAAAACCTCTTTATAAGGTAAGCTAATAAACTGACTTTCATTATTTAACCACGAAGGCGTTGTGCTGTTTTCTTTTTCTTTAGCAATTTGTTTCCCATCTATAATTAAAAAACTGTCTCCAGCTTCTAATTTTGTAAGTTGAGAATTATAAGTAACGCCAACGACGCCTTCGTAGCAAATAACTTCAAAATAATGTGCTCTTTGTTTAATATTAAATTGTGTGCCAAACACTGTAATAGTGCCAACTTTAGTTTTTACTTTGAATGTTGAACCTTTGGCGACTTTAAAAAAGGCCTCACCATTTAGCTCGACATCACGTTCATTCTTCCATGATTTTTTATTATAGGCCAAAAATGTTTTCGCATTTAAGGACACTGTGGATGCATCAGGAAGTATAATGGTTGTTTTTTGTGCGACATCTGTAGTTATGGTAGTATCTAAGGTTGTGGTGTAATAGTATAAACTAAAACTAATTGCAAGAATAGCCGCAACGCGCATTACAGGTTTAAACCAATGCGTTTGTGTTTTTTTACCTATTTTGATGGTTTTTAAAACATGATCTAATTCTTTTGAAGAATCATACTCGTCAGCTTTAAAGGCTTGGACACCACCAGATAACTTCACTAATTCATCATAGTCCTCGAGCTTTTTAAAAGCTTCAAGTTCTTGATCATTCAGATCATTATTTAACCATTTCGATATTAAAAATTCTTTTTTCATTTGTTCGCATTTATTGTTTTTTAACTGTCAAATGCAATTCGTATGGTAAAATTAGAAATGTTATAATAAAATTCTATATATGCTCATTTCATGATTTTGTAATACAACTATATAACAGTTAATACTTGTTTTTTCCTACCCGTTATTTAAAAAAGTTTCAAAGTTTCAAAGTTTCAAAGATTTAAAAAGTTTAGTTTTCCAACATTCCAACATTCCAACATCACAATTCCTTAATATCGTGCCTTAATTTTGTTAAGGCTCCATAGATACGTTTTTCCACCGCCTTGGTTGAAATATCTAAAATTGCTGCAATTTCTTTAAAACGTTTGCCTTCAACTCGGTTCATTAAAAAAGCAACGCGTTGGGCTTCGGTTAAATTTGATAGCGCCGTTTGTAGTTTTTTCATATACTCGGCTTCCTGCATTAAAAATTCAGGAGTTTCGTTCGTGTAACTTTTTGGCTTGGTTTGCTGGTGCTTTAAAACCACTTTTTGATGAGCCACTTCATTTAACATTAAATTATTGGCCGTGGTAAACACAAAACTTTTGGCTTTATCGGGTGTTATCTTGGCGCAATTTTCCCATAATTTAATAAAGGCTTCCTGCACTTTGTCCTTTGGGTTTAACAACTCACCAAACTTATAATATAAAAAGTTATGTAAATCTTTAGAGTGTTTATTAAATATGGCCGAAAAAATATGCTCCTCGCAAACAGTATCATGTAATTGTTTCCCCATTATCATTGGTGATAGTTGGCACTAAATTAAAAAAAAACCAAACATAGGGTAGGAATTTTTGCTGTTAACTTGTTTTATATTCAAAATGCCAAGTTTAACCCAAAATTACACATTATGAAAACTAAACTTAAATTTCTTTTAGTATTCCCTCTTTTTGCCCTTTTATTTATTACGTCGTGTCAAAATGAAGTCATTGACGTTACAAAACCTACTGAAGCTGAAGCTTTAGTTGCCGACTCTCCATTGACTGAACTAATAAGTTCTACAGCTAAAATGGATGGATCAAAAGACAATATTATTGATCAGGCTAGTTGTATGTCTGTTGAATTGCCTGTAACCGTAGTGGCTAATGGTCTTGAGATTACTATTGATTCTGAGGAGGGTTATAACGTGATTAAAGCCATTTTTGATGAATTTGAAGATGACAGTGATAATCTTGATATTGTTTTCCCAATAACTATAGTGTTAGCTGATTTCTCAGAAGTAGTTATTGAAAATCGTCAGGCTTTAGAAAATCTTATTGCCAATTGTCAAGGTGAAAACCA
>CAXBHA010000230.1:0-5040 GCA_963974955.1 uncultured Yeosuana sp.
CATTGCGTATGCTTGGTACATGTACTTGAAGCCCAAAAAGGCCGATGATTGCTGCGAAGTGGATGCTAAACCCAAATGGTATCAAACCAAAGGCTTTCTAATTGGGGTAACGCTTTTTGCTGCGGTTTCGATTGCTTTCCCATACTATTCGCATGTTTTTTATCCCGACAACAAAAAAGAAGTGGTCATTGTCAGTGAATCCAATGTTCAAACCATCGATTTTGATGTCAAGGGAATGACCTGTGCTTCATGCGAAGAACATGTAAAACACACGGTTAATAAACTGGAAGGCATCGTATCTGTGGAGGCTTCCTTTGAAAACGAGAAGGCAGAAGTGAAATTTGACAGCACCAAAACATCTAAGGAAGATATAGAAAAAGCCATAAATGCTACGGGCTATAAAGTAGTAAAACAGAAATAACCAAATATAAGAATCATGAAAAAATTATTTGCAGTACCTATGCTAGCTTTGTTTTTAATCTCTTTTCAAGCCAATGCACAAGGTAATGAAACCGTTAAAGAAGAAGTGAATAACGTTTCAAATGGCCAAAATATTAAAACAATAAAATTTAAAATAACCGGAATAACCTGTGCAGGGTGTTCAAATGCTATTTATAAAGCTTTAAAAGAGGTTGATGGCGTAATAGAACATTCGGTTGAATATCCTGGAGATATTGCGGTTATACAATTTGATAAAACAAAAACAAGTATTGAAGCATTAAAGCTTGTAATAGAGAAGAAAGGTTATAAAGTAAAATTATTAAAGGATAAAGTATAAATTTTATAGCCTTTTGTAATCATGAAAAACAATAAACCAGAAAATATAGAAACCATACCATTGGAAATAAACGGGATGACCTGTAATGGTTGTTCATCACATATCGAAAAAGATATGAATGCTAAAGATGGCGTTTTAAGCAGCATAGTAAATCACGTAACAGGAAAGGCCGAATTTACCATTGACATCAACCGAATAAATAAAGAAAAATTAATCGAAGCGGTAAATAGTATTGGTAAGTATTCGGTAATAAATGGTGTTGAAAAAGAGGACGCTAGTACTTCAAATTCAGGGACTGCAATTTCCAAAGTATCCAACAAGGCCAAGAATCAATTCGATTTAATTATAATTGGCGGTGGTTCCGCTGCCTTTTCAGCGGCCATAAAAGCTGAAAGTCTAGGGCTTACTACGTTGATGGTAAATGCCGGTCTGGATTTTGGTGGCACCTGTGTCAATGTAGGTTGCGTCCCTTCAAAAAACCTGATTAGGGCCGCCGAAACGGTATATCACGCTTCGCATTCAAATTTTAAGGGCATCAAACCAAGAGGCGCGGACATTGATTTCAAACAAATTATAAAAGACAAAAAAGCATTGGTCGCTGCATTGCAACAACAAAAGTATATGGATGTTGTCAGTGATTATAAAAATTTGACCATGCTTAAAGGTTGGGCAGAGTTTATGGATAAAAACACCATTATTGTGGATGGAAAAGACACATTCACTGCAACGAATATTCTTATAGCTACAGGAGCAACAACAAACATTCCAAACATTGAAGGCTTAAATGAAGTGGGATACTTAACAAATGTTTCTTTGTTCGATTTAGAAGTAAAACCTAAAAGCTTAACGATAATGGGAGCTGGCTATATTGGATTGGAAATAGCCATGGCTTACAACCGTTTAGGTGTAAAAGTGCGTATCATTGAATTTACCGATAGACCTTTACGTAGCCAAACCAAAGATATTACCGATGTTTTGGAAGCTCAAATGGAAAGCGAAGGCATCGAGATCCTCCCAAATTTCAGGGCCTTTAAATTTGAAAAAGATGGAGACAGTACTATCATTCATTGCAACTGTCCTGATGGTTCTACAACTCAAATTGTCGAAAAAGGACATATTGTCGTAGCTACGGGAACAAAACCCAACACCTCTAAATTAAGGCTTGATAACATTGACTTAAAACTTTCAAAAAAAGGGCATATTTTAGTTAACGAAAAAATGGAAACCAATATTTCCAATATTTACGCAGCTGGTGATGTGACCAATACACCGCCATTCGTATATACAGCGGCAACCGAAGGAAGTACAGCCGTAAACAATGCATTTTCTTTATCAAAAACCGGTATCGATTATTCATCCTTACCTTGGGTAGTATTTACCGACCCACAAATTGCAGGTGCTGGAATGGACGAACTGGAAGCAGGGAAAAATGGCAGCCCTTTTGAAGTATCTAAATTGGATCTGATTCATGTTCCGAGAGCCCTGGCAGCCCAAGATACCAGAGGCTTTATAAAGTTAATTCGCAATACGGAAACCGATAAATTAATAGGCGCAAGAGTCATAGCACCAGAAGGCGGCGAACTGATTCAGCAATTAAGTATGGCCATTAAATATGGTATCACAGTAAACGATTTGGCTGAAAGCTTTTACCCTTATCTAACATTAGGGGAAGGAATTAAATTAGCGGCCATAACCTTTGGAAAAGATGTTTCTAAATTGAGTTGTTGTGCTAGTTAAATTTGAGTTATGAAAACAAAACCACATAAATTGCCCTCTGACTTGATTTTAGACATTAAAACCAGACTGAAAACATTAAGCGGTCAGATAAATGGTGTTGTAAAAATGCTCGATGAAGGAAAAGACCCTGAACAGATAAACATTCAATTCAAATCCATTGACAAGGGAATCCAAAAGACACATTACTTGCTGTTGGATGAAGTGTATCGCAAGGCACTCGCCATCGGAATCGTAAAGGCAGTGGACTCTTGCCCCGGAAACTGTGGAAATGAAGATAAAATTGATTACCTAAAGCGTGAATTCCCCAACTTGGAATTGTCCGACTTGACAGACAAATTGAAAGAAATCCAAACTATTGAAAACAGATTAAAAGACTACAACGAAAAAAAAGCCTAAAAAAATTTGGTTACCCCCTACCTACCGTTCTCATCTTTGTTCTATTATTAATTTAAACTTGAAATAAGATGAATTGTGCAACAATCACGAATTCATTAAAAAAAAAGAGCATTATGAGTAAACGACAAATCGAAATTTTTACAGCAGGTTGTCCAGTATGCGAACCTGTGGTACAAATGGTAAAAGAGACAGCAGGGAAAGACTGCGAAATCACACTTCATAACTTATCCGAGCAATGCGAAAGTAAAATCTGTGTTTCAAAAATGAAGGAATATGGAGTTAAAACAGTTCCAGCGATTGCTGTTAACGGAAAACTATTAAGCTGCTGCACAAACATCGAAATCACAAAAGATGATTTGACCAATGCAGGAATAGGAAGCTGTTAGGTATGGCAATCGCTAAATTGAACAAAAAGGCATCTATGGGGACTGCTGTATTTTCAGCAGTTTCCCTAAAGCTTTGCTGTTGGGGACCACTATTGTTAACAGGTGTCGCAGGTATTAGTGGTAGCTCGGTGTATTTTTCTTGGCTAATTGCCTTAAAACCTTATTTGTTAGCAATTGCATTTTTGTCCTTGGGCTTTGCTTTTTATAAAGTTTACAAAAAAAAGAAGGTGGGTGATTGTGATAACTGTGAAACTGATAAACCATCATTTTTTAAATCTAAATTCTATGTGTGGTCGGTTGCCGTGTTTGTGGTTGTAATGACCTTGGTTTCGTATTATCCTCAATTGTTTCACAAATCAATAGGAAATGACGCTGTAATTGCAAATCAAACAGATATTCAATCTATAATACTTTCTATTGAAGAGATGGTATGCTCTGGTTGTGAAGAAAATATCAATCATTCAGTGAAAAAATTAGATGGAATTTTAGAAATAAATACTTCTTATATAAAAGGAACTTCTGAAATTAAATTTGATAGCACAAAAACAAGCGTCAATGAAATAGAAGAAGTAATTCAATCAAAAGGATATAGTATTAAAAAATAATAAAGGTGAATAAACTAATTCTACAACTTTTTCGGCATATTCCATAACAAGTTCTTCAGGTTAATTTCTGAATTTTGTAAATGACAAATCAGAATGAGATTATGGAAGCTATAAATATATTTGAAACCAAAAAAAGGCTTACTGGCGATGGTGTAAAGAACTCATTTCCAGTAACGGGAATGACCTGTGCATCGTGTGCAGCGAGTGTAGAATCTGTGCTAAAGCATACCGAAGGTGTTTTTGATGCCAGCGTTAATTTTGCCAGCAGTTCTGTTTTGGTGGAATATGATAAAACCCTTAATCCCGAGAACCTTCAAAATGTATTAAGAGGCGTTGGTTACGATTTAATTCTGGATACGGAAAACCCATCAGAAATCCAACAAGAACTTCAGCAACAGCATTATCAAGATATAAAAAGCCGTACGATTTGGTCGGCTGTTTTGACCTTGCCCATCTTCATACTGGGAATGTTCTATATGGATTGGGTACCCGGAAAATGGATTTCCTTGGTGCTTACGTTTCCGATACTCTTTTGGTTCGGTCGCAGCTTTTTCGTTAACGCTTTTAAGCAAGCAAGGCACGGTAAGGCCAATATGGACACTTTGGTGGCTTTAAGTACCGGAATCGCCTTCCTTTTTAGTGTCTTCAACACCTTTTTTCCTGAATTTTGGTTGAGCCGTGGTATCGCGCCTCACGTGTATTATGAAGCTGCTACGGTCATAATTACCTTTATTTCCTTGGGAAAACTACTGGAAGAAAAAGCAAAATCCAATACTTCTTCAGCCATCAAAAAACTGATGGGCCTACAACCTAAATCGCTAAAGATTATTGAGAATGGCAAAGAAATTGAAATCCCCATTTCATCTGTTCAGGTAGGGCAAACTATTCTTGTAAAACCCGGAGAGAAAATTCCTGTTGACGGATTGGTATCTAAAGGAAGTTCTTATGTTGACGAAAGTATGATTACAGGAGAACCCGTTCCCGTAGAAAAGATAAAGGATGAAAAGGTATTTGCAGGAACTGTAAATCAAAAAGGTAGCTTTCAATTTACTGCTGAAAAAGTAGGTGGCGAAACTTTGTTATCACAAATCATCAAAATGGTTCAGGAAGCGCAAGGAAGCAAAGCACCTGTCCAAAA
>CAXBHA010000231.1:0-5033 GCA_963974955.1 uncultured Yeosuana sp.
CGACAAGAAAGCGGGAATGGAACTAATGAAAAAGTTATGGAATAACTGATGCAACTAAAAACTGTAGGTTATGAAAGCCTCAAGTAAAAGAGTTTTGGTAAACGCCACTGGTATTGTATTCAACAAATTTCTTTATAGTATAGTTGACCACTCGTAATTACTTATAGTTCCATCTGTACTATACTGTCTTGCGCCCGCCTGAACAAATTCATTCGGGCAGGTTATGTAACTTGAGCTTTGGTTACGGCATAAAATAAAAGGTCTGGAAGACATTGTGTTTTTTGAGTGTATCGAAGCGTTTGGGTATTTGTTATTTCACTTTCTTTGGCGTCGCTACATCTCGCCGTAAAAAGGTTTCACCCACAGGGTAATCACTTTTTCTCGCGTCTAAAAATTTTCTCTCAAAAGGTAATGAAACCGATGTACGAGGTTCATGAGGTCCTAATTGTAAACATAGAAATGACCCGAGTAAACACTTATTAACTGACCGACGATAGGAGGGAAGGCAATGTGTGTGGAGTGGAAATGCTGATATCAAATCTTAATGAAAAGAATCGTGACATGATTTACATACAGATTCTAACCATTTAATAGGTTCTTTGCCAATATTATACTTAGCATATCTTGTGTGATGTACTTGTGTAGCACGATTGCCACAGTGAACACACTTCCAGTTATCACGTTTTAAAACAACGTATCGTTTACGACGCCAATCATCAGATTTTAAGTATACATTTCGATAATATTGTTGACGCCTTATTCTGCGCTGATTCCAGACATAATTTCTAAACCAATTTATTAAGAAAAGAAAAACAACGATTATAGATGCAAACAGAATTAACTTGTAATCGTCTTGACCTAAATTTCTAAATATGTCTAATAATTCATCCATAATTGACAATAATAAATTTAACTATTTTATATTGTGTGTAAAATAAATTGCTAGAGCAATTTGATCATAAAAAGTAGTCTAGCGATTGGAAGTGGCAATTTTATGCTTCGATTGGTCTCAGTACAGGTAGCACTATATATATTCCTGTAAGGTTTTTGAAATAGAAAACGACTCCCAAAGCAAAGTATTTGGAACTTCACTTTCTTTAAATTCTTCTTCTAAAAACTTCTTATTGAAAGGTAATGAAACCGAGGTCCGGATATTGATACAACCAAAATTGCTTCTTTCCGAGGTTCATGAATACCTAAAAAAAACAATAGACAAGCAATGAATAAACACTTATTATGTGAGCCGACAGTAGGAGGGGAGTGTAATGTGTGTGAAATGGGAATACTCCTATTTAGCTCTCAATTAATTACAGAAATTCGTAAACTTTTACTTGTTAATTTTTAATATATTTATGTTGATATTGTAGGCTATAGATTTCATGAAGCTAATGGATATTCATTAGCTTTTTTATTGCTTTAGAAACCAAAAATTTATGATAAAAATATTGGATGACATTTTTAATTCTAAACTGATAAAAGCCATCTTATCATATGGCATTCTGGTAATCACTTTTTTTGTTTTTAAAAACCGAATTAATGATTTAATTATAAAATATTTGACTATTGACGAGTTTTCATTAGAACATATAAACATTACTTGGTTTTTGCTAATAGGATTACTAACCATTGTTTACTCGATATACAAACTCCAATTAAAACGATACCAACCTTCTTCTAATTTGCTTCATGCTATTTTTTTAGCAACGTTATTTTTTTGCATTTTAAGATATACCAACTACTATGATGGGTGGCAGTTTATCTCAACAAAGCTTCCATATTTTTACTACATAGATATTTTGGGTCTACCCCTTATTATCTCAACATGTATCCTATTATTATGCCTATTCAAGAAGTACGTATTAAAAACAGAAGAAGAGGAAATCACAAGTAATCCTTTTGTGGCGGATGACCCAATTGATTCCGAACTTCAAGATAGATTAAATTATAAGAAAAGAGCTAAAGATTTAATATCATACTTAGAAAGGTCAAATTTTAAAAAATCCTTTACTATTGGTATTGTAGGCCCTTGGGGTAATGGTAAATCTAGTCTTATTGCTTTAATGGAGGAAGAGTTTGAGCGAACACCTCTTAAAGAAACACTTCACATTAAATTTTTGCCTTACTTAAATCATAATGAAAATGATATTATTTCTGAATTCTTTAAACAATTAAGTTCAGAGATTAGTAAATATAACGGTCAACTTTCAAATCAGATTCTTAATTATTCTGAAAAGCTTTTAAAGTTATATAAGAACAAGAGTATCAAGGAGTTTTTGTCAATCAATAGCAATTCATTTTCTAATAGTTCTTCATACGAGAATTACAAAAAAATAAATTCAACTCTTGAGGATTTAAATAAAAAGTTCATTGTATTTGTTGATGATTTAGATAGACTATCAAACAAGGAAGTTTTACAAGTTTTAAAACTAGTAAGAAATACCGCCAACTTCAAAAACTTCATTTTTATTATAGCGTTGGATAAGGATTATGTGTTAAATATTTTAATGCAAAAAAATGATATTTCTGACCATACTTTTGTAGATAAGTTTTTCCAACTAGAAGTTTATTTACCAGAAATTGATAAAACTCAATTAAAAGAGGATTTTGCTGAATTTCTTAAAGTTTCAGACTTAAGGTTTAAAGAAGATTTCATATTAAAAGCAACAAAAGCAATCTATCGAAAAGATAATTTGTTTGATGATTATATTTCAAATCATAGAGGGTTAAAACGTCTAGTAAATCAATTAGTTTTTGATTTCCATTCTTTACCAGACCAATTAAATACTAATGACTTTCTAAATTTCACATATTTAAAAATGGCATTCCCATCAGCCATTAAATTCCTTAATAATAATTGGTCTGACTTGCTACCATACAATCATGAAACAAAACTGTGTGAATTGGAAGAAGTGGAAAACGAGAAAAATGCAAACGGCACATTTGATATTTTGAAGAATTCAAGGCTCTATTTTGGTGGTGGAAGTTACGTGCCTGATTATAGTAAGTATAAAATATCCTCATCTCTGGCGAAAGAGGTTGAGTTGGGTAAACTAAATAACCTTAGCTATCATCAGAATTTATTGTTAGCGAAAACGCTAATAGTACTATTTGGAAGAGGTAATAAAACTGAAGAATATACTTCGATAAAATTTGGGAGTAACTTAAGAAAACTTCTTCAACAAAAAGTAGTTGAAAATGAACTTACCTCTAATGAATTTGAAGGAATTTTTAACGAAGAAGATGAATTTTCTTCTTTAAAAATAGCCTTAAACTCAGGTCAAACTCAAAACATTTTAGATAGAATTAATTTTTATAATACTGATGATAGTGATAGGGTTAAATCTGTAATTATGGTCATGCTGATTATTTTTAATGATGCGATAGCTTACAATACCTATTCAACATCCGTTTTACAGACACTATCAAAATTTATAACTAGAGTGTTATCTCAGGAAAAAAATAATGAGTCTCAGAAGTTAAATAAAGAAATATGGGCAGAAATTGAAGGAAATTTTTTAAATGGAGATTTTGCAATCGAGAGAAAATTAGAGTTTTTATCCTTTTTAAGTGAAAATAGGATAAGTATGGACTTTGATGCTTGGGGAACAGATGAGGATACACTAAAAAAACTTTCATTGCATCACTACCAAGAACTTCTTGAAACAAGAAATAATAATCTTTGGGACATCTACGATTACTCTTTCTATCATGCGTACCATAGTGCTAGAAAATTTCAACCTGAAGATATTTTAAATCCAATGACCATAGATTTTTGGAAGAAAAATGATGTCAGCATCTTATGTGCCCAAATGACCGAAAATGATGCTTTTACTGTAAGAGTTTTTAAAACCTCGGATTTTGCATCTCAATTATTTGGCTCAAAAAGTAAATACCAATCGTTTATCGAAAAAAGAATTGGAAATACAAATAATCCTGGATTAAAAGAATATTTGGATTTTGTTAGACTTGAGTCATATGCAAGTTTCAGATATTACATTCGATATGAATTTGTTCATTTTGAATTGATTAAACTCAAAATGGAAAAGATAAGTGATTCGAATAATTTGAGAAATGATGAATTTGATAATATTGTTGAAATATTCATTAAATCGAAAGATGAAAAAACGCATCAGATTACTGGTACTAATGTTAACAAAGAAAGCATTCCTGGTCTTGTAAGTTGTTTACTCCACCCCACGCATTCTGGTTATTATTCTTCAGTGAAAATTGAATCAAGTTTCATTCACAAAGGGATTTCAGCGTTATTGACACATTATGTTAACTTACTTAATGCGGGTACAGAAGATTATGTTATTGACTCGAAGATGATGAGAATTTTAAAAGGAGAAGAAATTATATTGGAAGTTGTATCTGTTCAACCAAAAAGTTATTTATCGAGTTAATTAAAAATTTGATGTGCGAGAAGCATAAATTCTATTAATTGGGGTCATTGTATCTGAAACCTATTTGTATTTAAAACAGCAATATTTACAATTATCTGAAATTTTAAAAGTGAAGAATAAAATATTAAATAGTGAAGAAGATATAACGGGAAAATTGTTGTTACCATATCTTAACGATTTAGGACTGGAACTTTCCGAAATATCACTTGAAGATTCATTTAAAATTAGACTTGGAAAGTCCTTACATAAAACTGGTAGGTCAGACATATTATGTAAGAAATATGAAAAAAATCTTTTTGTAATAGAAGTCAAAAATAAATCAGTTAAGATTGAACAAAATGATATTGATCAAGGTATTTCATATGCAAGATTGCTAGATCAAATCGCACCTTTTACCATAATTACGAATGGAAACATTACAAGGATTTTTGACACTGTTTCCAAAAAGGAATTAACCGGATGTTCAATTTCACAAAACTCCTCTTTTTGGAAGAACGGTTATACTTTATCCAACCAAGATGAAATAAGAATACGAATTGAGGCACTTAGTAAATTTGTGTCACTGTCTCCAGAAAATTTAAATGCTTTCTGTGAGATTCAAGTTAATAATCGAATGGGTACTATTATTGG
>CAXBHA010000232.1:0-5030 GCA_963974955.1 uncultured Yeosuana sp.
TATAAAACTTTAGAAAAGGAGCAAGTTGTTATTTTTAATTAATTGCTGCTTTTTATTGAAAATAACAACTTGCTCCTTTTCTAAAGTTTTATAGTTTTGAGCATAAGCTGAATTTAAAATCGTTTTTTCGGCTGCAGGATTAAAGTTGATAGGCGATGCATTAAATTGATAAAAAACAAAGACCATTACACCAACCAACAGGATAAAGAATTGCATCGGGACTTTAAGCAACCCATTAAAAATTAGGCCCATTTGCATTTCTTTGACAGATTTTCCTGAAAGATAGCGCTGTACCTGACTTTGATCGGTGCCAAAATATGAAAGCGCCAAAAATGTACCACCAATAAGACCGCTCCAAACGGTGTATCGGTTACTAAAATCAGTTGAAAAATTTAATATATTCATTTTACCGCTAGCCCCCGCAATATCTAGTGCTTTAGTAAACGTGATGTTTTCTGGCAAATAGCTTATTATTAAAAAAAAGGCGATGAACATCCCAGTAAAAATAATGGCCATTTGATGTTTTTGTGTCATACTAACGGCCTTGGTTCCTCCAGAAACCGTATAAACGATTACCAATAGTCCAATCATAATATTTAGGATGTTTAAATTCCAACCCAAAACGGCAGATAGAATGATGGCAGGCGCATAAATGGTTATCCCCGCTGCTAATCCGCGTTGTATTAAAAATAACATCGCCGTTAAACTTCTTGTTTTAAGATCAAATCTATTTTCTAAAAATTCGTAAGCCGTATAGACTTTTAAGCGATGATACAACGGAATAAATACCATGCAGATAATAATCATGGCAAAGGGAACGCCAAAATAGAATTGTACAAACCCCATACCGTCATTAAATGCTTGACCAGGTGTTGATAAAAACGTGATAGCACTAGCCTGTGTTGCCATTACAGAAAGACCTATGGTCCACCATTTGGCTTCGTTGCCACCTTGAATGAAGTCATGAACATTTTTGCTGCCTCTGGTTTTCCAAGAACCATAAACAACAATAGTAAGTAAGGTCCCAATTAATACAATCCAATCGAATGATTCCATAGGTTAGAAGCGTTTCATTAGAATATAGAATATTATAAAATACAACGCGTTAGCAATTAATACAAGAGTGTACAGTCGTTTCCAAGGTTTTTTGTCTGACGTATTGTTTTCCATTTTAGTTCTTTAATTTAGAGGCTGTCTTTATTGTGTCTTTTCCAATGGATAGCAAATTGGAGAATAATCGGTATGCCCCTGGTACGCCTTCTGGAAATTCTCTAAAAAAGCTCAGTCCAGTATAAATATAATACCCTTTTCCATATTTGGCCACCAATAAACTTCCTTCTTTTGGGGTTTCTCCTTTATCAGACATGGATAGGATTGGAGTGAATTTATCTGACCACTCATCGGGAAAGTATAAACCGCGTTCCTGTGTCCATCCTTCAAAATCTTCTTGAGTAATCTTATTTGGATAATTAAGTATTGAATTATTCGGATTTAAAAAAGTTACTTCCGCATTTTCTTCGGTTACTCTGTCTCTTGACAGTTTTAAATCATAAGGCGCTAATTCATCTACTTTTAATCTTGAATTTGTATTGTACTGCACAATCATATTGCCACCTTGTTTTACGAAATCAAACAGTATTTGTTGTTTATATTTTAAATCGTCTACGGTATTATAAGCCCTAATTCCAATTACTACAGCATCAAACCTACTCAAGGTTTCTGCAGTAATATTTTTTGGAGCAATGGTAACAACATTATAACCAATTTGTTTTAAACTTTCTGGGACTACGTCACCTGCACCTTCAATATAAGCGATATTTTTGCCTTTCTTTTGAATATTTAATCGAACCACTTTACTTTCACTAGGTAATAATACGGTTTGAAACGGAATATGCTCATAATCTATATCGAGAAGTTTTTTAGTATAGATGGTGTCACCAACATAAACCATTGGTGTTATAAGTCCCTCACTTTGATGTTTTGGAGGAAAGATGGTGAAAACAACAGTTTGTTCTTCACCCTTATGTTCAATAGAAATATGTTGTTTATCTGGAAATACATTCCAATCTTTAGGACAGGCAATTGATACATATCCTTCAACTTGATCTTTTCCTGCTTTAACAATAACAGAAACCTCTTTTTGATTATCATTGTTGAAAATGATAACGTTTTGAGCCATTTTTGCAGAGACTTCTGGAATAATAACGAAAGGTTTGTAGGTTTCGCCCTTAACAGGATCATTTGTTTTATAGACTACTGGCCTGGAGAACGTAATGGGTTCTCCTTCAATTAAAAGATTAAATTCAACTGTTGCGGCTACTGGAGTTTCTGGCAGGCCAATTAGTTTAGAATCGTCAACCTTATACATACCTAAGGTTCCTTTATGCATGAGCCAATACGGTGTTGTAGGTTCTTGGTTTGCTGAAATTTGTAATGTATCCTTAATAATGACATCTTGATTGTTGGTAAGCAGCGTATTATTAATGATACGCTCTTTACCATCAATATTAAGACCATCTAATACAATTTTTGAATTACTTCTATTAATCGCTTCAATGGTTAACGATATTTCCGAATTAGGCGTTGTATTGTTTGTATTGGCAACAGCTTCTAAATATAAACCAGAACATGCTGCTATAATGTTCTTTATTTCTTCTGATTTGATTATTCGCCAATGCTCATCATCTAATTTTTGAATTAATTTGTAAGCTATAACCAATTGAGGAATAGATGCTGACGGATTATTGAAATTATAGTCTTGTTCTGCTTTGGTTAAAATAGCTCCAACTTCTTTTCCTCCTTTTACACGGTTCCATGACGTGTCAATGCCATCAAAAATATTTGATTTGTTTACTGGTAAATCACCTTTTAACAGTTCAAGATATTCCTGTTCTTCACCACGACTACCAGTGCTGCCAAACCCTTGAGATTTGTGACTGCTTCTGCTTAATGCGGCTATTTCGGAATTACTTAATCCTTTGGAAGGAAAATAAACGCCGGTGTTAATAGTTAATAAATTTGTTTTATCTGCTTTATCAAAATTTTCCTGACTGCCATAAAACCACCAAGGTGTATTGAAAAACTCTCGTTGTGGCTGCCATAAACCCGTTTGGGCAAGTTGTTCTGGAAATGCTAAAGGGTTATTTGCCAAATCGAAAGCCTCAAAACTTAACATAGCAGAACTTGTGTGATGCCCATGTGTTGTGCCTGGAGATCTATAATCAAAACGATTGATAATGACATCGGGTTTAAATTTTCGAATGGCTAAAACAACGTCATTTAAAACGTCTTCTTTGTTCCAAATTGATAAGGTTTCATCAGGATGTTTTGAATATCCAAAATCATTGGCTCTTGTAAAAAACTGTTCGCCTCCATCTATTCGTCTGGCGGCTAGCAATTCTTCAGTACGTATAACACCCAAAAGTTCCCTAATTTCAGACCCAATTAGATTTTGTCCACCATCACCCCGTGTTAATGACAAATACGCTGTTCTCGCTTTAACATCATTGGATAAATAGGAAATAAGACGTGTGTTTTCATCATCAGGATGGGCTCCAATATAGAGTACCGTTCCTAAGAAATTCAGCTTTTGAATGGATTCATAAATTTCAGAGGTATTTAACTTTTTTGGCTGTTGGGCTTGAGTTAAAAATGGAAAAAGAATAAAAAGCAGAACGTAGTGTAAAGATTTTCGCATCATTAATTTTATTTGCTAAAAACCAAATATAACAAAACAAATTCCGAAGTTATTGGCTTTAATGTTTCTTTAACGAAATGAACCAAAAACTAAAACCATTTCTTCTTTTTAAAATAATAAACCATGGTTAGAAAAAGTACAATCATAATACCCCACAGTATAAAATAGGAGTATTTATAGTGCAATTCTGGAATATAATCGAAATTCATTCCGTAAACACCTGCTATAAAGGTAAGCGGAATAAATATGGTAGCCATAATGGTTAATACTTTCATAACCTCATTCATTTTGTTGCTTAAGGCTGTCATGTACATATCCATTAAACTCCAAATCATTTCGCGGTAAATATCAATATTTTCAGATAGTTGTATAACATGGTCGTATACATCACGAAAATAATGCAACGTTTTATCTTTTATAAACTCATTTTCATTCTTCTCAATCTTACTTATAATTTCACGTAAAGGAAAGATAGCGCGCCTAACTTTCAACACTTCTCGTTTTAAATTTTGTATTTCTTGACTTATTTCTTCTTGCGAAAAACCATTGAATAAATTGTCTTCTAAATCTTCAATCTTATTGCCCATGGTTTCCACCACGATATAATAATGATCTATAACGGCATCGATAAGTGCATACAATAAATAATCTGCATCCAATCCTCTTATGCGTCCTTTTGAAAGTCGTATTCTTTCTCTAACGCCATCAAACACATCGCCTTCAGCCTCTTGAAACGACAAGACATAATTTTCTCCAAGAACAAGACTTACTTGTTCTGTTATAACGTGTTCGTCCTTATCGTAATAAAGCATTTTTAGCACAACAAACATATAATTATCATAATCCTCGACCTTGGGTCTTTGGGATGTGTTAACAATATCTTCTAATGTAAGCGGGTGGATGTTATAATGATTTCCAATTTTTTCAATGGAATTGACATGGTTAAGACCGTTAATATTGGTCCAAGTAACATTTTTAGTTAATTTGTATTTAAAGGTATCTTCAATTTTTACGTGTACTTTTTCTTCAATAAAATCATTATTATAGTCAAAGGACTCAATAAAAAGATTTTGAGATTCTTTCTCACCTGTATAAACCATTGAGCCAGGACTTAAACCTAACTTTTTCTTGTATTGAGACGTTCTTTTTTTCTTTTTCATAAAATGTATTGAAAGTATAAATATAATCCGTTGGGTGCAATTCAAATTTTTCATCATTAAAGTGCCGCTTTCATATCACATTTCAGCTAATTATCCCGAAATGTCAGTCTATAGCTTGTCGAAGACCTCCTAAATAAGCACTTCGACAAGCTATTAGATTAGCCTTTTTAAAT
>CAXBHA010000233.1:0-5028 GCA_963974955.1 uncultured Yeosuana sp.
CAAAATAACAAACAAGGCAAATTAATAGTGTTTTCAGCGCCATCTGGTTCTGGGAAAACAACCATAGTAAGACATTTGTTAGGTATTAAGAGTTTGAATTTAGAATTTTCTATTTCGGCAACCTCACGTGAAAAACGGGGCGATGAAGTTCATGGAAAAGATTATTACTTTTTATCAGCGGCAGAGTTTAAATCTAAAATAAAAAATGACGATTTCCTAGAATGGGAAGAAGTGTATCGTGATAATTTTTATGGCACTTTAAAAAGCGAAATTGAACGTATTTGGGTGAAAGGGAAACACGTTATTTTTGATATTGATGTCTCTGGAGGTCTTCGTATAAAACGAAAATACCCACAAGAAACCTTGGCCATTTTTGTAAAACCTCCAAGTATCGATGAACTAAAAATACGATTAAAAAAACGTAAAACCGAGAGCGAAGACAAAATAAACATGCGAATTGCCAAAGCTTCTGCAGAACTTGCCACAGCACCTTTATTTGATGTTATTATTGAAAACAACGATTTAGATAAAGCGCTTAAAGAAGCAGAAAGTTTGGTTAGTAAATTTATCGATTCATAACACCATACCATGAAAATTGGATTATTTTTTGGCTCTTTTAATCCCATCCACATTGGTCATTTGGTTATTGCTAATTATATGGTCGAATACACCAATTTAGACCAGGTTTGGTTTGTAGTAACCCCTCACAATCCATTTAAAAAGAAAAGCAGTTTATTGGATAATTACCAACGGTTAGAGATGGTATATCGTGCCACAAAAGATTACATCAAATTAAAACCCTGTGATATAGAGTTTAACTTACCACAGCCCAATTACACCATTAACACATTAGTACATTTACAGGAAAAATATCCAACACATGAGTTTGCTTTAATAATGGGTGAAGACAACTTAAGGAGTTTTCATAAATGGAAAAACTATGGGCTTATTCTTGAAAATCATCATATATATGCTTACCCAAGAGTTTCTGAAAATCAAGTAGGGAACCCATTAAGTAGTCATAAAAAAGTACATTCCGTAAATGCGCCTATTATGGAGTTATCTTCCACCTTTATACGTAAAGCTGTCCACGAAGGTAAAAACGTACAGCCTATGCTGTCACAACATGTTTGGGAATATCTTGACGAAATGAATTTTTACAAATAATAGTACAATTAAATTTTTAATAATTCGTTTTTAGAAAATCCATTAAAAACGAAAAACTGATGAAATTGCAAAAGCAACCCTTTATCTGCTTATTCCTATTTTTATTTTCAATGTCATTCCAGGCTCAAAATGCTGAAAAAAGAGATAGTATCCAACTTATAAAAAAAGAAAACCACAAATTTAATTACAAGCAACTTATTGTCCCTACAGTCTTAATGGGTTATGGTTTAATTGGATTAGAAAGTGATCAATTAAAACTGTTTAATGCCATCATAAAAGAAGAGGTTAATGAAAATATCGATAAAAAATTTACCATAGATGATATCTCACAATACGCTCCTGCTGTGTCTGTTTATGCCTTGAATTTAATGGGCATCAAAGGAAAACATAATTTTAGAGATCGAAGTATCATATTGGGCACAGCATATATATTAATGGGAACGTCTGTTTATGGAATAAAAAAAATCACAAAAGTACAACGACCAGACAAAAGTAATTATAACTCGTTCCCATCCGGCCATACAGCCACAGCCTTTATGGGTGCAGAATTTATGTGGCAGGAATATAAAGATGTTTCGGTATGGTATGGTATTTCTGGCTATATTGTAGCCGCCGGCACCGGTGTTTTTAGAATATATAATGACAAACATTGGCTTACCGATATTGCTATGGGAGCAGGGTTGGGTATGTTAAGTACTAAAGCGGCATATTGGCTTTTCCCGTTTGTTAATAACCACATATTTAAATCTAATAAAAACATATCTTCAGCAATGGTTGCTCCGTTTTATAACGGAAACGAAATGGGTGTTGGTATGCTTTTAAGGCTTAATTAACGATACTTGAATGCAATTATTCACACAAAAAACAGAGGCTGTCTTAAACGTGCCATTCTGAATAAAAATGAAGAATCCATTGAAAATCAAATTATTGATAATTAGGTAAATAAGATTTTTCGACTACGCTCAAAATGACAATCAAAACACTTTTAAGACAGCCTCTTAAATAACTTTGTTGATAAATTAAGATACTGTTGAATCATCACCTGTTGAATCATCACCAGGATTATCTCCTCCTGTGCAATCTGATAAAATTCCTTCTACAAACATTGCCCAGCTATTCCCATCAAACCCAGTGCCTTCACCCCAAGCGGTTTGTCCACCAGTTGGACCCGTAACTTCTGCATGTGCCGCAAAACAATAATTTTCAGGCACCTCGCTTAAATCAATATAATAGGTTACTTCGTGTGTACCGTCTGAATGCGTACTTGAATATTCAAAATTTCCAACTTTTGGGTTTCCAGAGTTTGTGATTGGAAAACTTTCGGTTTGACAGTCAACAATACTCAAATGAGTAGCGTTTATAGCCCAATCATTATTTGTAGTATAGATGATAGCTAATTGATTTCCAACGACATCAACTGTAATTATTCCTGCTTCATAATGCTGTCCAGCCATTAATCTTGTGGTAACGCAATGTGTGCCATCATCTACAGTAGTAGAAGTTGTAGTTTCAGATACAGTTACTTCTGTTTCAACTTTTTTCGCATCAAGGGTAATATTGTTATTATCTTTGTTTGCATTTACTTCATTCATCACTTCTTTATGGCAACTAGAAACCACAAGAAACAAGGAAAAGATTAAGAAAATAGAGTTTTTTCATAACATTTAGAATAAGTAGGTTAAGTAATAAAGGTACTGAAAATATATTCATTGTAACCATATTTTCGTTGAACGGTATTTTAGCCAAATCCCTTTAACAAAAAAGAAACCGCCTAAAACTCAACGCTCTAAACGGTTTCTAAACTAAATAACCAACCAAACTAATTTTTATCCTCGAGTATTTTCTCTCGGATTCTCTATCTTATTTTTTCTTTCTTTTCGCTGTTTATCAGCTGATGCTGATACTTTCCCTTTTATATTTGCGTTTTTTAAATACTGAATATATCCCCGTCCTTCAAATTGATATACACTTTGAGAAGATGGCTGATATAACTCAATCTTCCTGTCATTAATAACGCTCAATTCAAAGTGTTCATTGTTGAAGAAATCATAATCTAATGTTAAAGTTTTCAGATTGGTATTTCCGGCAATATTACCAACACCATAAAGGCCTGTATAATCCCAAATTAAATTAGACACATTAGTTCCTGGAAGGTCTTGAGAACTTCTAAACTCATCATCATTCCCACCTGCTAAAAACTGTAAATAGTTTTCGTTGTCAAATTCATTAACAGCACCGTATTCACTGGTGTATGTTTTTTCCCAAGCTTCGTATTCTTGTAGGAAATAATGAATATTATCGTAAAACACATAGTCATAATCAAATTGGTTACGCTGGTATCCAATTAAAAAGTAAGAGGTATCATTATTTGGATTATAAAGTTCTATTGTATTAGTATTGATCTGGTAATATCATGACGTATATCTAAAATCATATTATAGGCACTATAATCTGCTACCGCTATTCCAAAACCATTTCCAGTACTTCCAATACCAACTAAGTTATTATTGGCAAACATGGTTCCGTTTTTAAATGAAATGGTAAATGCTTTTTGCAGGAAAGGAGTTGTACCATAGCCTACTGTTTGATTTATATCTACATACCATAACTCATAACCGCTTAAAATTTGGTTTAAGGTTAATGGTTGTGGTATGGGTTGTTGGTCAACATAGCCATCTACAAGTACTTCGGTATAACAAGAGGTAAAAAGTGTTGCTGTTAAAGCAAATCCTAAAAGTAATTTTAAAGTTTTCATCTGTTCGTTTTTAAGTTATTAAATGGTCAGATGTAATTCGCATCGTAAAGATTTCTTTTATATTGAAATTTTTGTAATGCTCATTTCATATCCAAATTTTATCGTTCTGTTAGCAGGCATTCAAAACGCATGCCAAAAAATATTTTCAATGTGAAATCAAGAACTCTACAATCACTAATATTTTATGTACTTTTGAACACATAACTATCTTTTTTTATGAATAATGAACTGAAATATGCGGTTTTTGGTGCTGGAAGTTGGGCAACGGCCATTGTGAAAATGCTTTGCGAAAATCTTCCTGAAGTTGGTTGGTATATGCGCAGTGTTTATACCAAAGAGCATTTATTACGAGAACAGCACAACCCGAATTATTTAAGTTCGGTAGAATTTAATTTAAAACAATTAAAACTGAGTAACGATATTAATGAGATGGCTGATTATGCCGATGTGTTAATTTTTGTGATACCATCTGCATTTATGCATAGCGAACTTGAAAAGCTTACTGTTGATATTTCAAAAAAAATTATTGTTTCGGCTGTAAAAGGTATTATGCCAGAAACAGGCATGTTAGTGGGAGAACATTTTAATACCTATTACAATCTTCCAATAGAAAGTATAGTTGTTATTGCTGGTCCTTGTCATGCAGAAGAAGTTGCTCTGGAGCGCTTGTCCTATCTTACCATTTCATGTACTGATCCTGAAAAAGCCAAAGAGATTGCTAAAAAATTATCGAGTGAGTATATTAAAACCAAGATCAGTGATGATATTATGGGTGTAGAATATGCCGTTATGCTCAAGAATATTTATGCTATTGCCGCCGGTATAGCCCATGGATTGGGTTATGGTGATAATTTTCAAAGTGTTTTAATGAGTAATTCCATTCGGGAAATGAAACGATTTATTAAGAAAATGCATAAAATAAAACGCAACATCAATAATTCGGCCTATTTAGGAGATTTATTGGTGACTGGATATTCGGTATTTTCAAGAAATAGAATGTTTGGGAATATGATTGGGAAAGGCTACACGGTAAAATCGGCCCAAATGGAAATGAGCATGATTGCTGAAGGCTATTACGCTACAAAAAGCGCACACTTATTGAATGA
>CAXBHA010000234.1:0-5026 GCA_963974955.1 uncultured Yeosuana sp.
GTATTTTATAGCAAAACGCATTATTGGCAGTAAAGCGTATAAAAGTAGTATTTCCGCACCAATAATAAAAATTGGTATTGCTGCCATTGCCATAGGTATAGTCGTGATGATGATTGCTATTGCAACTGGTATTGGCTTGCAACAAAAAATACGCGATAAAGTCGTGGCCTTCAACGGACACGTCATTATCTCTAATTTTGACAGTAATAATTCCCAGGAAAGCATTTTTCCAGTTTCAACCAAACAAGATTTTTATCCAACGTTTAAATCGGTTAAGGGAATTAAACACATACAGGTGGTAGCTACAAAATTTGGAGTTATTCGCACAGAATCCGATTTTGAAGGTGTTGTTTTAAAAGGAGTAGGGGCAGATTATAGCTGGGATTATTTTAAAGATTTTTTGGTTACTGGCAGATTGCCAGACTATACAGGAAAAAGGAATGAAGAGGTTTTAATGTCTGAATATATCGCGAATAGATTAAAATTTAAGGTAGGAGACACGTTCCAAATGATATTTGGAAAAGACGACCCCAACAAATTACCAAATATTATTACCTATACCATTGTAGGGATTTATAATTCGGGCTTTCAAGATTTTGATGCTACTTATGTTATTGGTGATATTCGTCATATTCAGCGTATTAACAATTGGGATGATGACCAAGTTGGTAATTTCGAGGTGTTTATTGATGATTTCGATCAGCTGCAGCAAAAAGGAATTGAAATTTACCAGAACACACCATCTACTTTTAATACACAAACCATAACCGAAAAATACTATTCCATTTTTGAATGGATAAAAATATTTGACAAAAACATTTATGGGATTATTGCCATTATGATTCTCGTAGCAGGTATTAATATGATTACCGCACTATTGGTTTTAATATTGGAACGTACCCAAATGATAGGTATTCTAAAAGCCTTAGGAAGCAACAATTGGAGCATTCGTAAGCTATTCTTGTATAATGCCTCCTACCTTATTATGTTAGGATTATTTTGGGGAAATATTATTGGTTTAAGCTTGTTGTATGCACAAAAACAGTTTAAATTATTCCCGTTGGATCCAAGTGTGTACTATGTAAGTGAAGCACCTGTTTACATTAATTTCGGGTACATAGTAGCATTAAATATTGCGACCTTGGTATTATGTGTCCTTATGTTGTTGGTTCCTTCTTACATGATCACAAAAATATCACCAGTTAAAGCCATTAGGTTCGAATAAATTTGGGCGTTCCCACATTAAAAATGTGGTCGTGCTCTCGCAAGTCGCTTTTTTCAAAGAGCTCCAACAATTGCTCCATCACTAACGCAATTATAATAAACAATTAACACATTACTTGTTACTTTTTGTTAATTTTGATGCTTTAAATTACCTTATGACATACGCAAAAAACATCCTTGAAACCATTGGCAATACGCCATTGGTAAAACTAAATAAGCTTACCAAAGACTTACCATGTTTAGTCCTTGCCAAATACGAACCCTTTAATCCAGGAAATTCCACAAAAGACAGAATGGCGCTTAAAATGGTTGAAGATGCCGAAGCCGACGGCCGGTTAAAACCGGGAGGGACCATTATTGAAGGCACTTCAGGAAATACGGGTATGGGTTTAGCGTTGGTTGCTATCGTTAAAGGGTATAAATGTATTTTCGTTATTGGTGATAAGCAATCCAAAGAGAAAATGGATGTGCTTAGAGCCGTAGGGGCACAAGTAGTGGTATGTCCAAATGATGTCGAACCTATGGATCCTCGTTCCTATTATTCCGTATCAAAACGATTATCCGAGGAAACCCCTAATTCTTGGTATGTTAACCAGTACGATAATCTGAGCAATTCTCTGGCACATTATGAATCTACCGGTCCTGAAATTTGGAAACAAACTGATGGGAAAGTGACGCATTTTGTTGTTGGTGTTGGTACTGGAGGCACTATTTCTGGTGTTGGTAAGTATTTAAAAGAACAAAATCCTAACATTAAAGTTTGGGGTATTGATACCTATGGAAGTGTATTTAAAAAATATCACGAAACAGGTATTTTTGATGAAAAAGAAATTTATCCGTATGTCACAGAAGGTATTGGTGAAGATATCCTTCCTAAAAATGTCGATTTTAGTATCATTGATGGTTTTACAAAAGTAACCGATAAAGATGCGGCCATATACACCCAGCGTTTAGCCAAAGAAGAAGCCATGTTTTTAGGGAATTCAGCGGGTGCAGCCATAAAAGGAGTGCTTCAGTTAAAAGAGCATTTTACCAAAGATGATGTGGTGGTGGTATTGTTTCACGACCATGGAAGTCGTTATGTTGCCAAAATGTTTAATGATGATTGGATGCGAAAAATGGGTTATATCGAATAGCTTATTTTAATATAATACGCTCAATTTCCAATTTAAAGGATTCGGCTATTTTGTTACCAATTAGAAAGGCAATTTGTTCCATCTGTTTACCAGGGTAATTTTCTGCATTTAACTTTTGTCCTCTAAAAGCAGGATACATACTTGCAAAAGGGATTTCGATAGTTTGCCAGTTTTTAGTTGTATTAAACGAAGCAACATAGGAGCAGGAATCACTGGTATTGGTTTTTATTCTAAACTGGTAGAATTTGCCATCGCCTTTTAAACGGATACTCACCTTGGTAAATCCATCAACTTTTTTAGTGTCAAAATTATATTGAACCATAGAAAAGCCACCATTGTTTTCTAATGACACCTTACCTTGGAAAACACCTTTACCATCATTACTTAAACCAAATGTGCTATTGGAACGTCCTCCCATAACCACATCATCCACAATATTCCAGTCAGAAATATCACTAGCTGCGTTAAAATCGAATAGGGTCATAATGTTTTGCGATAGGGTAAGAGTAAAAAGTAATGAAATTAATTTAATAGCTATAGCCTCTTCTAATAACATCAAACCATAAAATTCAAATAAGTTAGAAATTGAAATCTAGTTCAATCGTCGAAAAAAATTAATTCAATTAACTATTTTATAAAATAGACCTTATTAATTTTATTATTTTCAATTTGATAGAGAGCAATAGCGTCCACCATATTATTTCCAAATTGAACCCGTTCCTTATCAATAACTATATTCCCATTAACAATACGGTTTAGTAGTTCGCAATGCAAATTTGGTGTTTTGTCAAACATCTCTGAATAGCCTGTTTTCATAGCTTCTTTACCTTTGTACAAAAGGGTGTCTGGGTAATTATAAATTTCAACATCATCTGCATAGGGCTCTAAAAAAGCGTCGATATTTCTAAAATTATAAGCATTTAATTGGCGTTGTACGACATCTTTAGGTGAGTCTTTTATAATTTCGGTGGGTTTATAAACGTATCCATTATTAATAACAAGATTCAGTTTAGTTATATTTTCAAGACTGTCAATTGGGTTGGCATCCAACAATATAAGATTTGCTTTTTTTCCAATACTAACAGTGCCAAATCGCTCCTCTTTGTTAAGAACTTTTGCCCCATTAATTGTAGAAGCTTGAATAATTTGCCAATTACTCATCCCGCTTTTACGCATCGCTTGTAATTCGGCTAAATAAGAGGTAGCATGCAAGGTGCCTATATTTCCGGCATCTGTCCCTGTAGCAATGGTAACTCCAGCATCCGACAATATTTTAAGATTGGTCCTGCTGATAGAATCGGCTTTTTTTAAACTTGCTACCGCATCTTTAGTATTTGCCCTAAGTTTATAAATGTTTATAAATACCGAATCTGCTAAATGTTTTAAATCCAATAAGGAACCTAATTGATATGGGTCGGCTTTCGCTAATTCATAATTACTCATGTCAATTTTTTGACCAAACGTATTCATGTATCCATCGTGAACAATTAAGGTTGGACAAAGAACTGTTTTTTTATCAAGCAACAACTGCACAAAATCATCCTTTATGATTTCATCATCTACGCTATGCACCAAGAAATCGCAACCACTTTCTACGGCAAGTTGCGCAGCAATACGTTGGGTGGCATGCACAGCCACTTTTAAATTATGTAGGTGGGCCTCATCAATAATGGCTTTTATAATAGGTAAATTTTTTTTTGCACTTTCCTCCACTCCTAAAATATCTTGGGTTGTAATAAACCAAATCTTGATAAAATCTGGATGATAGGGTAATTGTGCTTGCACCATGCTAATACCATCGTCAACCGTTTTCACCAAGCTAAACGGTTCTTCTTCATTTAAATTTTCAAAGACGGGTGGTTCATAAGTGGTCAACAATGGACCCGTCATATAAATGGATGGTACATCAGGCCTATTTTCAAATTCATCTCTTTGTTTTAAAAAACTATAGGATGCCCCTACATCAATGACATTGGTAATCCCGTTTTGCAGATATCTGTGCAATACGTTTTCCATATTTTGATGTGCGTAATTAATCTCCTTTTCATATGACTTTTCCTTGCGAAAATCAATAGCATCAGGACGTGTATACAAACCACCATTTTGAAAGAAATGAATATGCGCATCTGTTAACCCTGGGAACATATATTTTCCTGTTCCGTCAATAACAATGGCGTTTTTAGGGACTCTTACTTTTCTACTTGATTGAATTTTGGTAATTATATCATTCGTGATGATTATGGTTTGATCGGGAGTTATTTTTTGTTTTTCAACATCTGCAATATTGACATTGGTAATGTAGGTCTGTCCTAACATTTTTGTAGAGAAAACAAAAACAAGGAGCAATAGTATCGTTATTTTTTTCATAAAATGATTTTAAAATAATGCTGTGGTTTAACGGTTAGTTAGCCAGTTGAGATAATATTTATGAGTTATTTTATAAATAAGTTCTTACGAATTTAATGAATTTTCATGAAAATTGAATCTAAGTGGTTTAGTTATTTTCAATATCACTAAAATGGTGCTCTAAAGCTTTTACCGAAATTTGTATTTCCATGATTAACAAAGTCAATGAAATGATCAATAAGATAAGCGCTAGACCAAACACCCAAATAGCCAGGGTTTGTTGCTGTATATAAATTAAAAACATGGTTAAAACACAAAGC
>CAXBHA010000235.1:0-4986 GCA_963974955.1 uncultured Yeosuana sp.
GAATGACAAAATTATTATATTTTCAGACTTATGACAAATTACGGACATTCAAATTTAGTTAAATCCATATCATTAATACTGGCATGGGATTTATGGGCAACAACAACCCCATTTTTTACAACAAGCAATTGAGGTGATTCATGAAAAACTTCAAATATTTGTGCAATTTGGTTTGAAATATCTCTATAGTTCAATATATCTAAATAATACAAATCAAACTCATCATCATTAAAATTGTAGTTTTTTTCGAATTGATTCTGTACCATTCTACTAATTCCACAACGAGTAGAGTGCTTAAAAATCAGTTGTGTTTTAATCACCGATTTACGCTTGATATCATCCAATTGATTTACAGAAACTAAAGGAATCCATGGCAAGTCCTTTTTATCTATTGATTGAGATGACGTGTTAAATAATTTATTTAATAATCCCATATAATATAACTTTTTGTTTTAAGTCGGAATCCTTTTTAAATCTTACAAACTGACGAAAAGGCGCATTATAATTGACTTCAACTGCCGTTTTGTCTTATAAAATGCATTGGTAAGATTATTGACCTTTCAGTCGGTAAAGAAACAAATTTAATATCATGAACTTAAATAATTATACAATAAAATCGCAAGAAGCTATTCAGCAAGCACATCAACTTGCTCAAGGTTTTGGCCATCAACAAATTGAAAATGAACATATTTTTAAAGCGCTTTTCGAAGTTGATGAAAATGTGCTCCCGTTCATTTTAAAAAAATTGAATGTGAATGTAACCATACTCGAACAAGCGCTCGATAAACAACTAGAAAGTTTTTCAAAAGTCTCTGGTGGTGAAATGATGCTATCAAGAGAAGCAGGAAAAACATTAAACGAAGCGGCTATTATTGCTAAAAAAATGAAAGATGATTATGTTTCTGTGGAGCATTTAATTCTTGCTGTTTTTAAATCAAATAGCAAAATAGCCCAAATGCTAAAAGACCAGGGAGTTACTCAAAAAACCTTGCAGGCAGCTATTGATGAGTTGCGCAAAGGAGACAACGTCACCTCACAAAGCCAGGAAGAAACCTATAATGCGCTAAATAAATATGCTAAAAACTTAAACCAACTTGCAAAAGATGGTAAACTGGACCCTGTTATTGGCCGTGACGAAGAAATCCGTAGAATTCTTCAAATATTATCACGTCGAACCAAAAACAACCCTATTCTGGTAGGAGAACCCGGTACGGGTAAAACAGCCATCGCCGAAGGATTAGCCCATAGAATTGTGGATGGCGATATTCCTGAAAATTTAATAGATAAGCAAATCTTTGCCTTGGACATGGGCGCCTTAATTGCGGGCGCTAAATATAAAGGAGAATTTGAAGAGCGCTTAAAAGCCGTAATAAAAGAAGTTACCACAAGTGAAGGTGATATTGTGCTGTTCATTGATGAAATTCACACGCTTGTTGGTGCTGGCGGTGGCCAAGGCGCTATGGATGCTGCAAATATTTTAAAACCTGCTTTAGCTAGAGGTGAGTTACGGGCCATAGGTGCTACAACGTTGGATGAATATCAAAAGTATTTTGAGAAAGATAAAGCCCTTGAAAGACGTTTTCAAAAGGTAATGGTCGATGAACCGGATACAGAAAGTGCTATTTCCATTTTACGAGGTATTAAGGAAAAATATGAAACCCATCATAAAGTACGTATCAAAGATGAAGCTATCATTGGTGCGGTTGAGTTATCACAACGCTACATCACCAATAGATTCCTTCCAGATAAGGCTATTGACTTAATGGATGAAGCGGCATCAAAATTGCGTATGGAGATTAATTCAAAACCAGAAGAGTTAGATGTTTTGGATAGAAAAATAATGCAATTGGAAATCGAAATCGAAGCCATAAAGCGCGAAAAAGATGAGGCAAAACTTAAAATATTGCGCTCCGATTTGGCAAATATAAAGGAAGACCGCAACGAGATTTACGCCAAATGGAAGAGTGAAAAAGATGTCGTTGACAATATTCAAAATATAAAACAAGATATAGAAAACCATAAATTGGAGGCTGAACGGGCTGAACGTGATGGCGATTATGGAAAAGTAGCCGAATTGCGCTATGGGAAAATTAAAGAATCCCAAGAACAATTAGAAAAATTACAGATAGAATTAAAAGAAAATCAATCTGGTAGTTCTCTGATAAAAGAGGAAGTTGCCTATGATGATATAGCCGAAGTAGTTGCCAAATGGACAGGAATACCAGTCGTGAAAATGCTTCAAAGTGAACGCGAAAAACTACTAAAACTTGAAGACGAACTTCATAAACGTGTCGTTGGTCAAGAAGAAGCCATTATTGCGGTAAGTGATGCTGTAAGGCGCAGTCGAGCAGGATTGCAAAATCCACAAAAACCAATTGGTACCTTCCTGTTTTTAGGGACTACTGGTGTTGGTAAAACAGAATTAGCTAAAGCTTTGGCTGAATATTTGTTTGATGATGAAAATGCGATGACCAGAATTGATATGAGTGAATATCAAGAACGTCATTCGGTTAGTAGATTGGTTGGTGCCCCTCCTGGATATATAGGTTATGATGAAGGCGGACAATTAACCGAGGCGGTTAGAAGAAAACCCTATTCAGTTGTGCTTTTAGATGAAATTGAAAAAGCACATCCTGATACTTTTAATATTTTATTGCAGGTTCTTGATGAAGGACGCCTAACTGACAACAAAGGACGTTTAGCTGATTTTAAAAACACTATTATTATCATGACTTCTAATATGGGTAGTTCTATAATTCATGATCGTTTTGAAGCCACTAAAGACATAGATTCAGCTATTGAAGCTGCCAAAATAGATGTCTTAGCACTCTTAAAACAGAGTGTACGTCCAGAATTCTTGAACAGAATTGATGATACGATTATGTTTACGCCATTAAGTAAGGAAAACATTGCAGACATTGTTGGATTACAACTAAAAAGTGTCACAAAAATGATTGCAAAACAGGGTATTACCTTTGATGCAACGCCCGAAGCAATAGCCTATTTAACTAAAAAAGGATTTAATCCTGAATACGGAGCAAGACCGGTAAAACGCGTGATACAAAAAGAAGTGCTAAATGAGTTAAGCAAAGAAATTCTCGCGGGAACAATTAATACAGATAGTATTGTTTTGTTGGATGCTTTTGATGATAAATTAGTGTTTAGAAACCAAGGAGATTTAATTTCTAATGAAATCTGAACAAATTATTAAAGGACATGTAACATTTATCTAAATAAATAGTCTTTTTATTGGTTGGTTAGTTAAAAAGCAATGTCATTCTAGTCCTTACGGACATCGAAAGAAAAGCATTGCTTTTTTGTTAAAATTTTATTTTATACCACTATTGTCCGAGAAAAGAATTAAGACCGCTTCGCTACTGGAACAAAGAACAAAGACTCAATCCGTAAAAGGTTGAAAATATGGGAATTAAAATTTAAAATTAGCCTAAATTGTTTTTAGTTTAAAAACTTTTCAGAGAATTTAAAAAATGAAGGGTCGTATGAACCGAAACGTTGGAAAACCTTTATATACCTATATTTTACTAAGTCGCATAAATTTTAATCGGACACTAATGATTAAAATTAGTTAGATTAACTTTCGTCGTCTCTTTTCTTTAGTTAATAAGGCCAATTCACGGCCTGTTTGACCAGCAACCGAAGTATTTTCTTCAGCTCTTCTAATTAAATAGGGCATCACATCTCTAACAGGTCCAAAAGGAATATATTTGGCAACATTATACCCTTTACTCGCCAAATTAAAACTAATATGATCACTCATTCCATACAATTGGCCAAACCAAACACGGTCATCATTTTTTTTCAATCCTTTGTCTGCCATTAATTGCATCATCTTATAAGAGCTTTCTTCATTGTGCGATCCTAGAAACAAGGACATATCCTCTATATGATCCAACATATAAGCAACAGCGCCATCGAAATTAGCATCTGTTTCTTCTTTACTGCTGCACATAGGGGTGGCATAGCCTTTGTCTTTAGCGCGCTCATTTTCTTTTTCCAAATAGGCACCACGCACTAATTTAAACCCAATGAAATACCCTTTTTCCTTTGCTGTTTTATGCTCATTCTTTAAAAAGGCCAATCGGTCTTTACGATACATTTGTAAAGTGTTAAAAACAATAGGTTTTTCAGTATTATATGTTTGCATCATTTGTGTAACCAAGGCATCAGAGGCATCTTGCATCCAGGTTTCTTCCGCGTCAATAAGCACCTCAATATCCAGTTCCTTTCCTTTTTTACAAACTAAATCATATCTATTCACAACTTTTTGCCATTCCTCCTGTTCATTTGGAGTAAGTACATCTCCTTTTCCAACTTTCTGGAAAAGTTTAAGCCTTCCAAAACCTGTTGGTTTAAAAACGGCGATTGGCATCGCGTCTTTTTCATTTGCAAAATCCATGATTTTTAAAGTGGTATTCATAGCCGAATCAAACTCAGCATCATTTTCCTTACCTTCTACAGAAAAATCCAACACAGAACTCACCCCTTTTTCATACATTTTATCAATTACAGGTAAGCAATCTTCTTCATTAACACCTCCGCAAAAGTGATCGAAAACGGTCGATCGAATAAGGCCTTCTATGGGTAAATGCGCTTTAATCGCAAAATTGGTAGCCACTGTCCCTATTTTAACCAAAGGCTCAATAGAAATCATTTTAAACAAAAAATAAGCGCGTTCAAGCTCAGAATCACTTTTAAGTGAAAAAGCAATTTCAGTATTATCAAAAATTCGATCGTTTTCCATATTTTAAAAATTAATGCAAAGATAATTATTGTTGGGCTATCATTTTATATAAAAACTCCTTAATTTCACAACCTCAAAACGTTTTTTTTGTTATGAAATGCCATTGACAATTTGCAAACCTCCCGATAGTTATCGGGACGATATGATTAACAGGGCATTCCATCTGACAAATAAACCACTATGGATTGGAAATCCATGGTTTTAATTGGCAGACTGAAAGTCTG